>JALZHT010000426.1 GCA_030860645.1 Acidobacteriota bacterium | reverse complement strand
CAGCAGCGCATGAACCCCCTCGCGCCGACCGCGCCGCCCGAGGGCACGGGCGTCCGTGAGGGCGGCGCGAACGCGAACGCGGGCGGGCAGGACGCTACCCGACAGCAGCCGCCGACGGGCGCGCGACCGGCGTCAACGCCGTAGCCTTGACGCCGGAGGCCGAGACAGCAATCCCAGGGACGAAGCACTTATGAGCACCGAAGCGACAACCGAGACCGGCCGGCAGGAGTGGCGCAGCCGCTTCCCGGCGGTCAACTACCTGAACGCCGACTACGGCATCAAGTCGTGGCTCCTCACGCTCGACCACAAGCGGATCTGCCTCCTCTACCTGATCTCGATCAGCTTCTTCTTCGCCATCGGCGGGGCCTACGCGATGGCGATCCGCCTGGAGCTTTTGACCCCGCAGGGCGACCTCATGCAGTCGCACACCTACAACAAGGTGTTCACGCACCACGGGATCATGATGGTCTTCTTCTTCCTCATCCCGTCGATCCCGGCCACGCTCGGCAACTTCCTCATCCCGCTCATGATCGGCGCGAAAGACCTCGCCTTCCCGCGGCTGAACCTGCTGAGCTGGTACATCTACATGGTGGGCGGCGTCCTGACCTTCGCCGCGCTGCTGAACGGGGGCGTCGACACGGGCTGGACGTTCTACACGCCGTACTCGTCGCAGTTCTCGAACACCTACGTCATGCTCGCGGGCCTCGGCATCTTCATCAACGGGTTCTCGTCGATTTTGACGGGGCTGAACTTCATCGTCACCATCCACACGATGCGCGCGCCGGGCATGACCTGGTTCCGCCTGCCGCTCTTCATCTGGTCGCACTACGCGACGAGCCTGATCTTCATCCTCGGCACGCCCGTCATCGCCATCACGATTTTGCTGCTCGCGCTCGAACGCCTGGCCGGCGTCGGCATCTTCGACCCCCGCCTCGGCGGCGACCCCGTGCTCTTCCAGCACCTCTTCTGGTTCTACTCGCACCCGGCCGTCTACATCATGATCCTGCCCTCGATGGGGGTCATCTCGGAGCTGATCGCGACGCACTCGCGCAAGCCCATCTTCGGCTACTCGTTCGTCGCCTTCTCCTCCTTAGCCATCGCCGTCTTCGGCTTCCTCGTCTGGGGCCACCACATGTTCACCTCCAGCCAGTCGGTCTACGCCGGGATGATCTTCTCGATCATCTCGTTCGTCGTGGCGATCCCCTCGGCGGTGAAGGTCTTCAACTGGACGGCGACGCTCTTCAAGGGGTCGATCTCCTACGACACGCCGATGCTCTACGCCTTCGCCTTCATCGGGCTGTTCGTCGTCGGCGGCATGACGGGGCTGTTCCTCGCCGCCCTCGGCCTCGACATCCACATGCACGACACCTACTTCGTCGTCGCGCACTTCCACTACATCATGGTCGGCGGGGCGATGATGGGCTACCTCGGCGGGCTGCACAACTGGTGGCCGAAGATCACGGGGCGCATGTACCCGGAGGGGTGGGCGCGGTTCGCGGCGCTGGTCATCTTCGTCGGCTTCAACCTGACCTTCTTCCCGCAGTTCCTCGTCGGCTACATGGGGATGCCGCGCCGCTACCACGCCTACCCGACGGACGCGCCGCTGTGGCAGGTCTTGCACGTGATGTCGTCGGGCGGGGCCTCGATCCTCGGCATCGGGATGCTCATCCCCGTCGTCTACTTCATCTGGTCAATGCGCTACGGCCGGTTCGCCCCGGCGAACCCGTGGCCGGGGACGGGGCTGGAGTGGCGCACGGCCTCGCCGCCGCCGACCGAGAACTTCCTCGTCACGCCGACCGTGACGTGGGAGGCTTACGAGTACCGCCCGGTCGAGGAGATGGAGGTCGTCGGGCCGGGCCGCACGCCCGACCAGCCCGTCGGCGGCCAGCACCCGCTCAACCAGGCGGACACGGAGAAAAGGCCGTGAATCGTCAACCGTGAATCGTCAATCGAAAGGCTTGGCGGCCCGCCGACTCACGATTCACGACCCAAGTCGAGTGCCGCTCAGCCACGGTTTACGATTCACGATTCACGACTCACGGGTTTTGGAGGTTCTCTCTTGGCACACGCGGAAGCAGTCGAGCACGGGCACCACGGGCCGGAGGCGGCGCACGGGGCGCTGGCGCACCACTTCGACAACCTGGAGCAGCAGCGCGAGGCCGGGGTGCTGGGGATGTGGGTCTTCATCGCGCAGGAGATCATGTTCTTCGGCGGCCTCTTCCTCGCCTACATCATCTACCGGATGAAGTACCCGCAGGCGTGGATGGCGGCGAGCAACCACCTCTCGTGGCCCATCGGCACCTTCAACACGGCCGTGCTCATCGCGTCGAGCCTCACGATGGCGCTCGCCGTCTGGGCCGCGCAGGTCGGGCGCGCCCGCAAGGTGCAGGTCGCCTTCCTGGCGGCCACGCTGCTGCTGGGCGCCATCTTCCTCGGGGTGAAAGCGTACGAGTACGCCGACAAGTACCACGACGGGCTGATCCCGGCGGCCGGCTGGTTCCGGCCCGACCCGCACCTCGTCGAGGAGTGGGCGCGGGCCGGCGTCACCGTCCAGAACGTGCAGATGTTCTACTGGCTCTACTTCGCCATGACGGGGCTGCACGCGCTGCACATGATCGTCGGCATCGGCATCCTCCTCCCGATCATGTGGTGGGCGTGGCGCGGCCGCTACTCGCCCGAGTACCACGCGCCGGTCGAGAACTTCGGCCTCTACTGGCACTTCGTTGACATCATCTGGATTTTCCTCTTCCCCCTGCTCTACCTGCTCGGCGCGCACTTCCACGCCGGCGGGGGGCACTAGAAAAGCCGTGAGTCGTGAATCGTAGGCGTTGACCGCCATCCGGCTTACGATTCGCCGCTCAAGTCGAGGGACACTCGACCACGATTCACGATTGACGATTCACGATTTACGAGGCTGGAAATGTCCGAACACATCGTCCCGCGGAAAGTCTATTTCGGCGTCTTCGCCGCCCTGATGGTCGGGACGGCGCTGACGGTGCTGGCGGCGCAGGTCAACTTCGGGCGCATGAACGACGTGGTGGCGATGAGCATCGCCGTCGTCAAGATGACGCTGGTGCTGCTCTTCTTCATGCACGTCCGCTACAGCTCGCGGCTCATCTGGGTGATCGTCGCCGCGGCCTTCTTCTGGCTCATCGTCATGGTCGCGCTGTCGCTCAGCGACTACACGAGCCGCACCTGGTTCGGCCCGAACGTCCTCTATTGAGCGGCGGCGCGCGGAGCGCCACGGCGGCGGGCCGACCCGGCCGCGGGTTTAGTAGAATGGGGGCCTGGCGCGGGCGCTTCGGTCGGGGCGCGCGCCGGGCTTTTCGATTCTCTCGCGGAGGTGCTCGGGGGAGCTTGCTGAGGCGGGCCGTCATCGCCGTTCTGCGCTTCGCGCTGCGCGTCTTCTTCCGGCGCGTCGAGGTCGTCGGGCTGGAGAGGGTGCCGCGCCGGGGCGCGCTCCTCTTCGTCCTCAACCACCCGAACGGGCTGGTCGACCCGGTCTTCCTCCTCTGCTTCGCGCCGCGCCGCGTCTCGTTCCTCGCCAAGTCGCCGCTGTTTAAGACGCCGGTCGTCGGCTTCTTCGTCCGCCGGATGGAGGCCATCCCGGTCTACCGCCCGGGGGACGAGGGCGCGGACACGGCGCGCAACCGCGAGACCTTCGAGCGCTCGCACGCGCTCTTGCGGCGCGGCGGCACCATCGCCATCTGCCCCGAGGGCAAGTCGCACAGCGAGCCTTCGCTGCAACCCTTAAAGACGGGCGCGGCGCGCATCGCGCTCGGCGCGGCCTCGACCGGCGCGCCGCTCGATTTAAAGATCGTCCCCGCCGGCCTCTACTACCCGGCCAAGTCCACCTTCCGCAGCGGCGCGCTCCTCTACTTCGGCGAGCCGGTAGCGGTCGCGCCCGTCGCGCTCGGCGCGGACGGCGAGCCGCCG
>JALZHT010000033.1:1204-15618 GCA_030860645.1 Acidobacteriota bacterium | reverse complement strand
ATAATTCTCAGTTATCCAAAGTGAAAATCAAACTAGCCACACGCCGGGCCGGTACGGCACATGCTAGCTAATACCCCTAGTTCTGGGCTTCACCCGGGATCAGAATTGCTTACTACAGGCTGAGTGAGGACGAGGTGTTTACATCTTGATTCACTTCAGGCCCAACACCTCTCCTAGGAACAGGACCCGAACCGCGCAGTGCATGTGTGTGAAGAAAGTGAACCAAACAATTCGATTGGATAAGGCGTCGCTCTTAGCTAAGTCCTCGGCCACGAAACCGCTTCGCGCCTAGCAACCGGGTTAACTTGAAACCTCAGCCGCTTACCCGTTAAACTCAGGCCAAGATTTTACCCCTCTCACGCGAATCGTAAAAGCTTTTTCATCTTAAATAGAGAACCTCGCTTGCGGCCCGTCCCCGATGGCAGAGGACAAGTCTGTGCCATGCGATTAAACGAGGCAAACGTCGAATTCCTGAGCGGATACTTTTCCACACACGGCCGCAGGAAGAAGACTGAGGCGGCATACCGCTCGGACCTAATACAATTCCAATCATTCGCCGGGGACGACTTCGACCTCGGGTCTCTGGACAGCTCCGTCATAGAGCGCTGGGCCGCTTATCTCCGCGAGGAGAAGTACTCCCCCGCTTCGATACGGCGGAAGATAGTGGTGCTTAAGGTGTTCTGCTCTTACTGGGTGCGCAAAGGGGTGCTTCAGGAGTCACCCTTCTGGCGGGTGAAGCTGAGTTTCGGGCGGATAGAACAACTCCCGCGGGCTTTAACCGAGCGGGAGATGCGTTCACTCCTCGGGCGGGCGTGGCGGAACTATTTAACCGTCTCGACGGCACAGGACGGCTCGGAAGCGATGACGCAGGCCAAGAAGCGGAAAGCCTCATCCCGCGACTACCGCGCCCTCAGAGACCTCGCGCTGGTAGACCTCCTCTTCGCCACCGGCATGCGCGTGGGCGAGCTGTCGGCGCTTGACGTCAGGGATTACTTCACGAGGGAGGCGATCTTCAGGGTGCAGGGGAAAGGGGGCAGGGACCGCTTGGCTTTCGTTGTCGACGAGCAGACGGTGCGGATCCAGCGCGCTCACGTGGAGGCGCGGGCGCGTATAGAGACAGACAGCCCGGCCCTATTCGTTAACGCCTCGGGGGGCCGGCTTTCAACCCAGGGAATTACTAACGTTATCGCCCGGCTGCGTCGGGAGGCGCGGATAAGGCGCCACGTGACTCCGCACATGCTGCGCCACACGGTGGCGACGCTGCTGCTCAGGAATGGCGTAGATATACGGGTGGTACAGGAGTTCCTGGGGCACGCCTCAATAGCAACAACCCAACGCTACACTCATGTCACCAAGGAGCACATGGTTCGCGTGCTGCGGAAACGTCACCCGTCACTAAATCTCCGGACGAGAGCCTACAAGGGGCGTAACCTGATGGAAGTTTTAGGCTCCATTTCAACGGCCAAAAGCTCAGCCGACATACTTTAAATTAATATTTGCCTATGCTGGGCGGAACTGCATTTTCATTGACTAAATACTATCCATAATCTAGCATGTTATTACCCCGTTATGACGTGGTTATGACATCGCTAAGGAAAAAAGATGGTACTACGGAAAAAAGTAACAGCAGTCGGTAACTCCGCGGCAATTGTACTCTCGCGAGATTTGCTGCAACTGTTGGGTTTAGAGGTCGGTCAGGAAGTTGAGCTTTCGGTGATTGACCGGACGCTCGTCGTACGTTCTGCACAGGAGGCGGAAAGGGCCGAACTGGTGCGTCGTGCTGCTGACCGAGTCTTCGAGCGCCGGCAGGGGCTACTCACGAGACTGGCCGAGGGTGCCGGCGCGGGTGACAAGTCGGCACGGACTGACAATCGGTAAGCCTTTGATCTTTCTTAACAAAGACGAGGTAATCGAGCTGCACGCCCGCGCGATCGACGCCTTCGGCGGCAGCCACGGGCTACGCGACGAAGGTGCCCTCGAGTCCGCCCTAATCGCGGCGGAGAACCGGCATTTCTATGCCGAGGCCGACGTGATCGGTTGTGCCGCCGCTTACGCCTACCATTTAACACAAGCACACGCCTTCATCGACGGGAATCAGCGTGTCGCGGCGGTCGTGACCGAAATCTTCCTTGAAATCAACGGCGTCGGTCTGGACGCGACCGAAGACCAACTATACGAGTTATACATGGGGGTGGCGGACGGGGCGCTGGGCAGGGAAGAGGTCGAAGAGCGGCTGCGGTCCTGGTCTGTGACCGCCTAATAACGGGAGCGCGGCTGCGCGGGCGTTCGCAGTCATATAAGGCGCACCCTTCGTAGCTTTAAGCATCATAGCTGTTCCGCTGCTAATCGAGTAAACCTGGCTGGTTCGTCGAACGCGGAGTCCCGGCCCTCGTTGCCGGAGTCGTTGATACCGTGAGCGCACCGGCAGCGCGCAACTCTTCGATCGTGATCGTCTGCCCCGCACAGACTCGCTCGATCAACTCAGCCTGTGCGGGTTCAAGACGTACGAGCCGGCCGAGCACGTTGAGCACGTTAATGAGCTCGGTGGTGTACTCGGCGAGCCAATGGTCGGGCTGAATGTCTCCGAGCTTTGACGGAGGCCGGCGGTCGCCGATGACGGGCCGCTCGCGGTTCGCCTTACGGTAGCTGAACCACTGGCGCAACACCTGCTTGCCGGAGACCTCGTAGCCCCACACCTCCGGGGGCACGCCTTCCACGTAACCGCTCCCGATTAACAGTCTGCGTTTCGCTTGGTCGTAGTCGATTGAGTCCGGCATCTCCGCCGGGTCTCGGGAGATCGTCCCGGCCGCGGGGATGCGGGGCGCGATCTCTTTCGGCAGTCGCGGGGGGCCTGCGGGCCGGCCGCGCTTCGGGTCGGTGAAGCGTTCGCCGAAGGTGTGAAGCCAGATGACGGTGCGGCCTGTTTCGACAGCGGCGGCGAAGAGTTCGGCGTCGGCCGTCAGCGGCACGCGGAGTCCGGGCCGGACGAGGTCGGGTTTAAAGCGGGCCGTGAAGGCCGGATGTGCCGTGACTGCGGCGATGTACGCGATGAAGTCTTCCGCGTTCACAGGCCTCCCGTATCTCTCGCCTAGGTGAGCGAGCAGCTCCGGAGGGATGTTAGGTACGCCGGCGTCGCGGTCGCGCCAGAGTGGGAAGACGCGGCCGCCGAATGATCCCTTATAGTGATGAAGGTCTGGGATCAACCCGGTGAACGTGAGCGCAGGCCCCGCCGTAGGTGAGTGAGCGTCGAGTGCCGTCAGATACACCTGGCGGTCCGAGCGCGACTCCCACAACTCCGGGTTGGGCTGATTGATTAACCGGTTGTCGGGGATGATCCACTGCCGGTCGAACGAGCGGAAGCCGTAGCGCACAGGAGTGACGCAGGGTCCTCGCTCGTCGGCCACGGGCGTCGGCCGCGGCTCGTAGCCGGGCAGCCCCTTCGGCACGACCCGTCTGCTATGCTTGTCACCCGGTTCTCCGTTACGGAGGTGCGGGTGGAAAAGCGCCTCCTTCTGAGCATCCGGCGCGCCGATGAGGGCCTGCCAGCGCCGCCGCAGGGACTCCGCGTCGGGGGCAATGATCCAGGTGCGGCCGGGCATCACCCCGGAGCCGTGATAAACGAACAAGTCTGTGAGTTTAGGATACGTCGACCACGCCCCGGCCGACTCCGGCAGAAACGGGGCGCGCCAGCCGGAAGGGCACTCGGCCCAGCCATCGCCGTCGAGCGTCAGAGACCCTAGCGCGGTGAATTTGGCCCGGCGGTGACCCGCCGGCAGAGAGCGGAATCGCACTACCGCTGGCGCGTTAGGGTCAGTCCTCGGAGAGCGGGACGCGAGCACGATGCAGACAGGCTGCTGTACGCCCTCGAAAATTCTCGTATTGACCTCTGGCTGGTGACCCTCCGGCGAGCAGTCGATCACCCACATTTCATCAGTAGTCCGGCGGAGGTAGTCACGCATCCTCTCGAAGCCCGGCCCGTTGAGGAAGCCGGCCACCGTGATGAAGCACACTATCCCCGTGTTAGCTTCCGGGTCATGGTCGAAAACCTTCCACGTCGCCCAGCGCCAGAAATACACGTACAGATTGCGCAGGTGCTTCGCGTGCGCACTGACGCCCCACTCTGGAGGCGGCATCCAGGCGGCGAGTGGCGGCGGCTCGGGAGAGTTAGCACTGCCGGCCTCGACCCAACCCCCACGATTCTTTGCCTTCTCCTTGTACGGCGGGTTGCCGATCACGACTGTGATCGGCTCCTGTCTCTTGATCTCGTTCGCGCGCCGACGGGACTCCGCGATCGGGCCTAAGATGGCAGGAACCCACTCCTGCTCGATGTAGGGGTTGCCCAGCGTGTCGGTGACGAACATCCGCAGCGGCGTCGTCGGCGCTGCCCCGATGAGGTCGGCCAGTTCTGCGAGGATACGCAGTTGCGCTACCGCGAACGGGCCGAGCTGAATCTCGAACGCTAAGAGTCGCCTTACGACGGCGTTGATCGCGGCGGGCACCGCGCCGGGGCCTTCGTCCCCAGCGACCGTCTCCGCGATCCGGCGCAACGTCCCCAGCATGAATGTGCCTGTACCGACCGCCGGGTCCGCCAAGGTTACCACCGGAGACGCCAGCCCGGAGTGGAGCGCGAACCGGCTCCGAAGAGCCTCGTCCACCAGCCGGACCATCGCGCCTACGACCTCGGGCGGCGTGTAGTACGACCCGGTCTGTTTCCGCAGCTTATTGTCATAGACTTCGAGGAAATCCTCGTAGAAGTAGAGCCAAGCGTCGGGGTCCCCCTTACTGATCGTCGCCCAGTGGACGGAATCTAGCACGCGTGTAAGCGTCCCGAGTGAAGTCTTCAGCGTCTCCTGATTCTCCGCGGCGTCAGTCAGGAGGCGCAGGCGGTGCCGATTAGCGAATTCGTCTCGCCGAGACGCCGGGCGGCCTGGTCTAGTCCCGCCCCGAGTCTTATCTCCCGCGCCCGCGCCATGAGCATGCCGAACGTGACGGCCTGGGCGTACCCGTCGGCGAACTGAGCGTCCGAGGCTTCAGGGAAGAGCAACTTCCGCCAGTCCGTCGCGAGCGCCGTGAGAGCCGGGCTCCCGAGAGAAAGTTGCTCCGTCACCTCCTCACGTAACAAACGGCACAGCCGTGCGCTGACCTCTGCCAGTTGCTTCGCGTCGCGCGGGGGGATCGGCTGCCACCGGATGAAGTCCTCGAAGAGTCCCAACAGGCCGGGCGGCGCGCCGAGATGGGCACCAGACGTCTTCACGTCGCCTATGAGGCGCACGGGCGGCCCCTCTATTTCGCCGTTGCGCCAGAGGCTGAACTCATTACCGTCGGTGTAGATCAGATTCGGGAGTGATTGGAGCTTCTCCCACTGGCCCTTGTCATGTCTATCTTTGAATTTCCGCGGGTCGGCCCCCTTACCCGGCGCTTTGACCTCAATAAAACCGACCAGCGCTTTTCGAACTGTTATCGCGTAGTCAGGTCGAGTCTTCAGCTCACTCAATGACGACTCACCGACGGCGGTCACCTCAGATCGAGAGAACCCGCAGAACTCGGCCAAGCCCACGATGAGACGCTCGAGTGGGGCGCGTAGCTGATCCTCCGGCTCCCCCTTCGCCACAGGGTTCGCCAGTTTTGCCGTTGCATCGGCACCGAAGCTGGAAATTAATGAACTAAAGCTCGGATCCATGACAGGAAGGGTTTCCCTCCTCGTACTCTGTGCCTCCGCGATGAATCATCTCAGCTAGACACGCGACTGAATTTGCTGTGGTTGATTGGAATTGTTCAGGCGGTCTTGCCCCTACTAAGTTCCAAAAGCACTAAAAATTCGCCCCTGTGAGGTATGCGGTCGGCACTGATAATTTGGGTATGGATAACTAGGAGTTATGCGGTGGCCCCGGAGAACGCCGAGAGCAGGGACGCACAGCGGATTTTTCTTGAAACAGCGCCTCTGAAAGAAACAAAACGGCTCGCGAGTGTCCACGGATGCGACATCGGTATTCCTAACGACGCCGGCATCGGCAACATCCTGATGTACACGCGGGTGGTCGACGATCTCGCCAAGTTGCAGGGCCGCCCGCTGAAGATACTGACCGGTCGCCTCACTCCGCGGATCGGTGTCGTCGATGACGAAGACCCGTTCCCGCTCTGGCGGAACGACCCCTTCGTGGACGACATCATAGACGCGGACTCCATTGATCCGGAGATCATGGTAATAATCAACGGCGAAAGGGATAATCTATGCCAGTTCACGCACATGATAGAGAACATCGCCTACCATTACGGGTTGCGTCCGCGTTTCCTCCGGCCCAGTCTTCACCTCAGCGGGCAGGAACAGTCTTGGGCGCTTGATAAGTTACGGGGCCTTCGCCGTCCAGTAATTTGCCTGCACCCGCACGGCACGAGTTCACCCAGGCCGGGGCATCCATGGTACGAAGTGAACTGGCGGAAGTTGATAGACCGACTGGGTCAATTCGCTACCGTTCTCGAAATTCTCAAAGTTGGGACTGAGGCCAAACAACTCGACACGCTGAAGATCCCGACAAATCTCAGGCAGATGATGTCGCTGGTCTGGGCAAGTGATCTGTTCATCGGGTTTGACAGTTCGGTGGCCCATATAGCAACGGCGTTCGAGCTACCCTCCCTCGTCTTGTGGGAGCCTTTACTCAAGGTCGAGATCGAGGAAAGTATACAGGCCGGGTTTGCTCCTGCCGCCCTGTCCCGCTGGAGTTATCCGCAGAACCGAAACCTCATGCTTCTGGGTGATCGTGATGACACGATCGTCAACATAATCACCGACTGGGCTAACAACGTAGTGGAGTCACTGCGCACATAAAACCAAGTTCACGCCGCCGTATTGCACGACCCTCGACCGGGGCTGGTTAAGGAATGCGGTCAGCGCCGCGGAATGATCTATGTCGGACGGCCACAAGCCGGCCAGCTTATCGGCCGCCGATTGCTCCATCCCGCCGCGGACCCCTGCGAGATTTTCCAGGTTCAGCCAGATGTGTACGAAGACACCGGAGTAGGCGGGCCGGCCGGCGGGTAGTTCAAGCTCTAACGGAGCCAGGTGTGAAAACCGTCTCTTCTGGCGCTCGATTGCGGGCCGTAACGCCTGGATGCGGCCGAAGCCGAGACTCCTTTGCTCTACCAGTCCCTGCAGTCCGGCTATGATCATCGCTTGCAGGCGGTATGCTTCTTTGAGATCACCCGCCATCAGGGCTGCGATCATCCTGTCGTTCCACACGTCCAGCCGCTTAGCACCGTACCTGTAGACTGCCGCGGACGTTTCGACGTGCCGATACAGCTTCTGCGCCAGCCCTACTTGTCCCTCCAGAAGCGCGACCGCGGCGCGGAACGTGTCAAAGCGTGAGAGCATAGACCTGAGCCCGTTGTCGATTAGCCTCTGACGCCATGCGGCAAGCTCTTCGTGCCCGTGTTGCCGCACCCCGAGCATCACCTCAGTGATTAAAACGTCCAGTTCGTTGTGAATCCGCTGGCGCGCGCCGGCGGCCAACTCGACGCCGCGGCGGTACAGCGCGAGCGCCTCGTGCGAGGCGGCCGCGCGGAATAGGGCACCGATGTCAGAGCAGATCACAGCGCCGGAACTTTCCATCTCCGGGTCACCGAACACCTCCAGCGTGAGCTTTGAGAGCTCCAGTCCGAAATCGACGTGGCTGAACCCGGCGCAATAGAGAATCAGCCGGTTCATGATCGAGTTGAAAACTATGGGGTGGCCGTTGAGCTCCAGCGCGCGTTCGGCCGATTCGATAAAGGCCGGGATATCACTCAAGCCCAAGTTTAGTCCGAGCACGCGCCGCTGCGCGTCTGCGGCATAAGCTTCGGCCACGGTCGGATTGATTACCGTGCCCGCGCCCGACATCGCGTCGTCAACGATCCGCGAGTACTCCGCGCGCGCCTCGAGCAGCGAGCCGGTGTTCCAGGTGGCCCAGGCGAGTGCCGAACGGCAGTCGAGATACTCTGCGTAGCTCTTGGGTGAGCTGAGCGCCGCCGGCTCTAGCGCCTTACTGAGCTTGCCTAACATTCGTCGGATAAGCGTGAAGTTTTCACTCTTGCTTACTCGCTCATAAGCCGCGTTCAGCGCCCGCGCCGCGTCTTCGTGGAAGCCCATCCAGGACGCGAGGTCGGCACACAGTTCCAAGTCCGTGGCCGTCGGATGGCCGTTGGTGATCTTCGCTATAATTCGCTCCACGAGCCTCTGCGCGGGATCATTATTCCTGCCGACTTCGACGGCGGCGCGCCGCAGCAGGTCGTGCCGAAAGTTGAAGGCCCATTCCTCGTCGCTCGGCCGGATTATGCGGTGCCGCATCAGGGTGCGGCGGACCGAGAGGTACGCTTCTGAATCAATGCTAGCGAGCTCACATAGCTTCCTGACGCGGGCCGGTTCGTGGGCTATGGCCAATAAACCTACGAGCACCAGCGGGGCTCGCTCGAACCCCCCGGGGAGAGTCGTGCCCTCCCAGGAGATCGCCTTCAGCTGCTCTTCGAGGACGCCGTCGGCACGTCGCCCGGTGCGCGCCAGCTCAGTGAAGGCGGACGGGGACTCAATCACCCGTCGCCTACCGCCCAGATACTTGATAGCGCCTTCGCTGTGGAGAAGGTCCAAAACGCTAAAAAGGTACAGAGGGACACCGCCACACATGTTCCACATGGCGGCCTTGAGTTCCGGAGTAACGTGGACGAAAAGGGATTCCAGGAAATCGTTAACCTCGCCGACGGACAGCGGCTCGAGGTGCCGTTGTAAGCAGCCGTTCACCCGTGCCCGCAATCTGCTTTCGAGGTCGGTCCAGTGAGGATTATTTTCCCGCTCCGAAGTCCTATGCTCCACGATGCAGTAAACGTCGCCCCACCCGAGGTCATCCAGCCGTCCGACGAGCGTGCCGAATTCGCCCGCCGCGGACTCCGTCAGCAGGTGCGCGTCGCGCAACACCAAGAGACGTGGGCCCGCCCGGACCAGTAATTCGGCCAGCACCGGGATGAGGACTTCCATCGGCTCCGCTCGCGGCTGGTGGGGCCCGCCCGCCTCGGGTACCGGCGAAAGCGCGTTCAGAAGGCTGGCGGCTAACTCCTGCCACTCGTCCGTGCTTCCGGTGCGCGCCGCCGCAGGGGTGCATACTGTGGTTAGCATCGTGTGAAGGAGGGTCGTCTCGCTGCCCGGGTCTGCCGAGAAGCGATTGACATCGAACTCTCCGGTCAGCTGAAGTCTTTCTGCGATGCTTTCACACAGGTGGGTTTTGCCCACACCCGCCTCCCCGCCTAGCAACAGCAGCCGCGGTGCCTCCCGTTGCTGTAACAAACTCGCAAACTTATCGACCTCTTTCTGTCGCAGATCCTGATGCAGACCCGTATCTTTCGGAGGAGGGATAGCGGACACCGGTATGGTGAAGACGTGGTGAGACCGCGACGCGTAGGTAACGTGTAGTTCAAGGTGGCCGTCAACCCGCCTCTCCAGTCGGCGCGGGTCAATCATTTGCGTGAACCGAATGTAATGCCGGCCCTTATCAAGCGCTGTAACTTCCGTCTTGGCGGGGGGGTAGCTAATCTCGCCGGGGAGTCCTTCGAGCCAGCACTTCAGACGATCAGGACGACCGGCCGTAAACCACGACATCCTGAGCCGGTAACTCCACCTTCCGTCCAGCGTAACGGCGCTGTTTCTTTTATTTGAAGCCGCGACTATCTTCTCGGAGAATGGGCGGAGTTCAGCGAGTTCCCAGGAGAGATCGGCGATCCTCTCCTTCCCGGACTTTCCCAGTGCTGTGACGAGGTCCTCAATGGCATCGTCACAGTCTATCTCCATCTCCAGCAGATCACCTGCACGGTAGTGGCGGAAGAATGTGCGCCGGAACATTGCGGCGTCGTTGCCCAAACCATTAAACAAAAGGCGGGCGTACTCATAAACCTGGGGCTGTAGGCTGGTGCCCGAGACGATATTCAGACTTGTCGGCTGGAACCGCACGCCGACGACGAGCAGCTTGGCCACGGTGCTCAATTCCAGGGTGCGCTTGTAATACTTGCACTCGAAGACATGCACCGGATCCTCCGTATGAAATTGTGAGACTCGGCCCGGCTTCTCCCGCACGACGAAGTCCACCGCCCCCCGATAGTTATCCACAAGCTCATATTCGAACTCGTGCCCCTCTCCGCACTGTTCAATCAGCTTGTGAAAGATAATCGCCTGAAATTGCTCCCCGCTTAGGTCGGCAGCACTGATCCTACCGCTCCGGAGTTCATTCAAAAGGCGCTCGGCTTCTTTGAGGTGCATAACTCCTAGTTATCCAAAGTGAGGTACGGAAATTATTTAACCCTACGAGCGGTAGATATTATTCCGTGAATCCCTACCCTACGCAAACATTTTCCGGAATTCTTAGGCGAGAGCGACAACGCTTTTTATATATGGCGGTAGCCTTGCTCCTCCGCTGAAGCCACATAGAACGTAAAGAGACTATCAGCCTCACAGCCAAATCCTTTTTCAACCGAAACGTAATAACGCGAAGGTGCGCAATAGTCTTGCGCACCTTCGGAGCCGCAGCCTGGCGAAAGCACATTATGAATTTTAGCTTCGAAAATAATCTTTGCGACGCGAGCCCATGGAGTGTGTCAGCTCTCCGCGCCCTAATCGGCGGCCAACAGCGTGAGCAGGTCCTCCCGGCTGAAGGCGAAGGCGCTCCTCGTCCGCCGCCTCAGCTCGGCGTCGAAGTAGCCATACCTAATCATAACCTCGTCGACCCAGAAGCGGCTGACGCAGTAGATGTTCCTCTTGCCAGTCAGTTCGCGGAAGGTGGCAATTCCCGTGTCGGTTCCGACGTAGAGGTCGGCGTGATAGCTGAGGGCAAGCGCCTCTGGCACATCCGGCAATGTCTCTAAGTCGCCGCCGCCCGGCAACCGTTCGTTCGGCGTGCCGACGTAGACAACCCCATGCGTCCTCGTTACGATTTCATGCACCTCGTCGCAGAGCTGCCGGGTGGGCCACCAGATGAACCCTTTGTCCCGCGCGGAGATGACAACGTAAGTGCCATCTCGCTTTGGAATCCCACCGATTACCCGTGAGAGCGGGGATACGTCGAACCCATACTCGGCACACAGGAACGGCAGGAACCAGTCCGTGATCTCTTTGAACCCTAGGCTCTCGACGTAGCGGTAGGCCGAGCGATTGACCCGGTCGAGCTCGCGCGACGGAGTTAATAGCGGGAACGTGTTGGCCCAGTGGAAGGAGGGCGGCAGAAAAGTGAAGGAAAGTTGGGGAAAGGCCGCGGTGAAAACGGCCTCGGCCTGGTTAGGGACAAGACTCTCGACGAAGACGTGCAGGTCGCCCGGCCCGAAGCGTTTCCCGCTGAGAAAGGCTGGCAACCGGGTGAGGTAGTGAAGGAAGTCCCCGATCCCTCCCATTAAGAGCAGCGCGTGCTCGGCCATCCGTCGTTTCCCCTGCGAGAGAGGTGCCTGGACGTGAATAAGTCTGTGTAGCGTGAGTGGCTGTCTCGGCCGGCGGGGCCGCACGCTTATATGTTACTTAGTCGTGAGGCTAAAGCCAGCCCTGGCGAGCCTTGTCCGGCGAGCAGCCGTCCGGGACGCCCGTAAAGTGCGGCCGCGGAGCGTGATTGTGCCAAATCATTGTACACCGCACACTCGACTGGCGAAAAACATCCCTCGCCGACTACCGAACGAGTGATAAAAAAAACTCACTTGAAATCCCTTGCTCTCTAATAAGCAGGCGAGCTGAGGCGCCGTGAAGGTATTCTGGCCGCGGATCGAATAAGGGGAGCGCCTGCGGTCGTGCGCGCCGCCGATTTCATGGAACTCCCCACAGATTTCTTCAACGAGGTGGAGAGTTTCGGAGGTGTAAAGAATTGGCCACTCCGATCCCTCGCAGTCAAGTTTGACCAGGCGAACTCGCCCGCTGCCATCCAGCGCAGCCTCACGCACCAGTTCATCGAAAGACATCTTGGGAACCACCGGGCCGTCCTGCGACCAGATGACATCCCCGCCCCCGGTGTTCGTCACCTTCACACAAGACGGGTAGCCGCTAAACCTCAGCACGTCGTCATTACCATCGGAGCGCCAGACTGCCGCGTGTGCGAGGCGGACCAAACCTTCTTCAAGATATGTTTCCAGATTGGCGGTCGCGATCCTGTAGTTTTCCGCATCGGCCTCTATACTGTAGACCCGCCTGCACCCTTTTTTCAGTGCGGCAAGAGTAAATATCCCTATATGAGCGCCGACATCTATCACCACGTCCTGCGGTGAGAACTTGTCGGGTAGCCGGTATTCATTGCGGGTATGAATCTCTTCAAATATCCAACTGTCCGTGGTGTCAGGCCGGAACATGACTTCACTCATGACGCAGATGCCTCCTCAAAGAGCTTCACGCGTGTCCGGCCGATTTGTGGCCGACCGTATCGGGGCCTGAGGTTTCTTTCATTGGCCGCGATGCCGGGACGTAAGTTATCCACTGCATGAACGACCAAGGCGATATGATCCTTGGTCCACGGCCAGTTCTCCGTCAGCAGCACGACCACGTTGATCCCGTGTCCCTTCAGGTTCCGCTGGTGACGAGTGCGTCGAACCCTTCGCCCTCGGCCGAAGCGAGTAAGTCCCGATTTTAAGGTTGCTCCACCCTTCCTCGTAGGCCGTCTCGATGGCGTAGTGAGATAGTTCCGTAGAGGGATAGGAGCCCACTAGTTGAACAGTAGTTTCATTACTGGGCCGATCGGCAGTCCTGTCGCAGGCTCTCGATGGGAGGACGGCCTCCACCTGCTCGAGGGTGCCGCGGAAGACCCACGACCCGCTGACCTTCTCCGGGTCCCGATCGGCGGCGGAGCATGAAGACCAGACCATCACGTATGCACCATACTCCCGTCACTTTGATAAAAGCAACAGGGTCATGTGTGGACGCCGCGGGCCGCTGACAGAGGCGCGCCGCCTCGGCGCGTCAGCTCGTTGGGAACGGTAAGCCGGCCGAACTCTGGAGAGGCTCATACCACTCATTCGTGTGCACATCGTATTCCCCCGCCTAGTCTGCTCCGGACGTTTGTCACGTCCGTTTTGAGGTGTGACTAGCATGGAAATCAATCTTTGGTGCGCAGCAAGCCTGGGCCTGCCGAGGAAGCTTTTTAGATTCTGTGTAAGTAGCAGTAATCAACGATTCAGTCTGGAAAGGACTAAAAAGATTATGCCACCGATTAGACCCGAACTGCTCGACGAGCTACTCAAAGACTACCAGAAGCCGGAAGACCTGCTCGGCCAGGACGGCCTGCTCCAGCAACTCACGAAGGCCTTGGTCGAGCGCGCCTTGGGCGGCGAGCTCACCCACCACCTCGGCTACGACAAGCACGCCCCCGAAGGCAGGAATTCCGGCAGCTCCCGCAACGGCACCACCCCTAAGACGCTTAGGGGAAAGCGCGGGCAGGTGCAGATCGACGTGCCCAGAGACCGCAACTCGGAGTTCGAGCCGCAACTCGTGAAGAAGGGGCAGACGCGCTTCGACGGCCTCGACGAGAAGATCATCTCCCTCTACGCCAGAGGAATGACGCAACGCGAGATTCAGGGCCATCTGGAAGAGATTTACGGCGTGGAGATATCGCCTTCGTTGATCTCGACCGTCACCGACGCCGTCATGGATGAGGTGCGCGTTTGGCAGTCGCGCCCGCTCGACTCGGTCTACCCGATCCTGTATCTGGATGCCTTGCAGGTGAAGGTCAAGAGCCAAGGCCGGGTCACGAGCAAGGCGATCCACATAGCTTTCGGCGTCAACTTACAGGGGCTCAAGGAAGTCCTCGGCATGTGGGCGGCCGAGAGCGAGGGCGCGAAGTTCTGGATGCAGGTCGTCACGGAGCTGAAGAACCGGGGCGTGCAGAACATCTTCATCGCCTGCGTGGACGGCCTGAAGGGCTTCCCCGAGGCCATTGAAGCCGTCTTCCCGCAGGCGCAGGTGCAGCTCTGCATGGTGCATCTGGTGCGGCATTCGCTCTCCTACGTCTCGCACAAGGACCGCAAGCAGGTGGCGAATGACCTGAAGGCGGTCTACCAGGCGGCGACGCTGGAGGAGGGCGAGCGACAACTGGCCGAGTTCGAGGAGACGTGGGCGGCGAGCTACCCGGATCGCCCTCCCCTAACGGATCAGGAAGTACTTGACGATCCGGGGCCTCAGGCTCGTGTGGGAGCTGCGGGGCGTCTCGTGCCTCCCGCTCGAAGTCTTCGAGAAGCCGAGGCAGGGCATCTGCTGCTCGCGCGCTTTCGGACGCGCGGTCGTGGCGCTCGAAGAGCTGTGCGAGGCCGTCTCGATGCACGCCGCGCGCGGCGGCGAGAAGCTCCGCCGGCAGAGGCTGGCAGCCTCACACCTGACCGTCTTCATCTCCACGTCGCGCTTCCTCGCCCGACCCGAAGAGATGTATTCGTCGTGGGGGGGG
>JALZHT010000033.1:0-1194 GCA_030860645.1 Acidobacteriota bacterium | reverse complement strand
CGCCGAACCCACGTCCTTCACCGCGGATCTGGTGGCCGCGGCGAAGCTGCTCCTGGGGCGCGTCTACAAGCCGGGCTGCGAGTACCGCAAGGCGGGCATCTTCCTCTCCAACATCGTGCCGCAGAGCGAGCGGCAGCAGAGCTTCCTACTGCGCGCGGACGCCGTGAAGAGGGAGCGGGTGATGGCGGCGGTGGACGAGATCAACCGCCGGCACGGTCGCCACACGCTGCGCCCCCTCTCGATGGGGCACGGGCAGAAGTGGCAAATGAGGCGGGAGATGCTCTCGCCCCGCTACACGACCAACTGGCGCGAAGTGCCCAGGGTGAGACTCGAGGAACACTTCGCGCTGTGAACCGTTAACGATTGAGAAGGGGAGTGAGGATCAGCCATGTGCGGACGTTATACTTTGAAGACGCCGAAAGAAGTCATCGCCCGGCAGTTCGACGTGGAAATAGACGACGAGCTTGAGCCGCGTTACAACATCGCGCCGTCCCAGACGGTCGCCGCCGTGCGCGCGGCCCGCGGCGGGGACGGCAGGGAGTTCGTCCGTCTGAATTGGGGGCTCATCCCGAGCTGGGCCGAAGACGCTCGTATGGCGAGTAAGCTGATCAACGCGCGGGGCGAGACGCTCACCGAGAAGCCCTCCTTCCGAGAGGCGTTCAGGCGCAGGCCGTGCCTCGTGGTCGCCGACGGCTTCTTCGAGTGGGATAAGAAAGGGCGGACCAAGCGTCCCTACTATTTCCAACTCAAGGACGGGAAGCCGTTCGCCTTCGCCGGCCTCTGGGAGCGCTGGGCCGGTCAAGGCGGGGAGAACGTCGAGACCTGCACGATCATCACCACGACGCCGAACGAGTTGCTGGCCCGGGTCCATGACCGGATGCCGGTCGTATTAGCCCCCGAGGAATATGACGTCTGGCTGGACGTGGACGCGCGCAGTGCGGACGCGCGCAGAGAGCTGCTGCGGCCCTTCCCTTCGTCGGAAATGATCGCTTATCCGGTCGGCCAACAAGTTAACAGCCCGCAGAGTCAGGGCCCGGATCTCGTCAGGAGACAGGGGGCGAATTCCGCTTAGGTTTTTGATGAGCGTTTTAGAATACATCGAAGAGACCAACCCTACGGAAGTCCGCGAGCTTTTGACGGCGGCGCATCTTTTTTTGCAGGAGACTTTGCCGCCTTTCGCCACCTGCGCTATCA
>JALZHT010000425.1 GCA_030860645.1 Acidobacteriota bacterium | reverse complement strand
CGTCACTTCGCCGGCAGACCGGCGCGCGCCCGCCGCCGCGCGCTGCGTGTCCTCGGCCATGATGGGGAGTACCGAAATTTCTCCGACGTGGGGTAACAGTTCCCGACACTGCTCGGCGAGGGCGGGCGAGAGGGTGGAGACCTCGGTGCAAAGCGGGAGCACGGCAGTGAAGCGCTCGTAACAGGCTTCGAAGCCGGGCGGGTGGAAAGGCATCCCGAGTTCCTGGTAGAGGACGGGGACGTTCGCGCCGTGCGCGGCCCTGATGAAAGTCATCGCGCTCGGGTCGGGCGTCACGACGTGGATGAGGTCGGGCCTGTGGCGCTCCAGGAAATCCTGGCACGGCCGGAGGTAGCGGCCGTTCACGCGGGCGCTAATCTTATGCGCCTTCTGCCGCACCATGTGACGCGTCAAGGGGAAGTTGCGGAGCAGGCCGGAGGCGACCTTGCGCCCGACATCGAGCGAGGCGCGCACCGGCGGCGAGGCGATAGAGATGACGGGGACGCCGACGCGCCGGAGCCGCTGGTAGTAGCTGTCGCCGCGCTGGTACGGGTACATCAGGAGCACGGTCGGCGAATGGCCCGCGCTGCGGAGTTGCGTCGCGTAGACCACGAGAGTCTCGTCGGCCCCACTGATCGGCCCCTGGAACTGCCCCTTGCAAAGGACTACCTTCATATTCTGTCGCCACCCGCCGGCCCCCGCCGGAGTTCGCTCTTGGTTCGGGCCGCCCGCCGCCGCTCGTGCAAAGCCCCGCCGACGAACTGCCGCGCGCCCGAAGTGTCGATGATTTTTCGCCCCACCCTTAAGGGGTGCCAACGCAGCGCGGTCGCCACGTTCCGCCGCGCCTGCCGAAAATATTTCGCGGCCAGCGCCCGCCCGGCGTGGTGGAGCAGGATGTCCGTCATGTTCTCGGAGAAGCGATCAAGCGCCTGCCGCCGCTTCCCGGCCGAGGCTTTCGCGGCGCGCGGGAGCTTCAGCCACCGCCCCCGGTACGCCCGGTTAATCAGCGCGACCATCTCGGCGGTCGCCGAAGTGAGCTGCCCCGACGCGGGCGTGGCCTGACGGTAGACCACCACCGGCCGCTCGACGGCCTCGACCGGGTACAGCTCGGCGATACGAATCCACAAGTCCCAGTCCTCGATGCCGGGCAGCGCGTCGCTTGGCATCCCGACGCGCAGCAGGCAGCTCTTCCGAAAGACCGGGGCGGGACAGGGGATGAAATTCCTCTCCAGCAACTCCCAGAAAATGTCGCCGCGCGGGCAGGGGTCGGGGTAGAACTCGCCCGTCCGCTCCCCGCCCTGGTCGGCCAGCCAGGCTTGCCCGTAGACGAACCCGACCCCGGGGGCGGCCCTGAGCACTTCGACCTGCGCGTCCAGCGAGCCGGGGAGGCGCAGATCGTCGTCGTCCAGAAAACTTATAAACTCCGCGCGGCTCGCCAGCAGGCCGATGTTGCGCGCCCCGCCCAACCTCTGGTTGCGTTCGACGCGCACATAACGGACGCCCCCGAGTTCGCGGCAGACCCGCGCCGTCGCCTCCTCCGAAGCATCGTCAACGACGATAACTTCCACGTCAGTCCCCGCCGCCTGCGCGCTCCGCACCGCCCGGGGCAGGAGGTGGGGGCGGTCGCGTGTGGCGATGATGACGCTCGACTGTGGCGTAGGTTCAGTCATAAGAACTGTCGCAGAGGGCCGCCGGGAGGTTGCCGGCCGCGCCCCCCGGCGCAGGCTCTCCGCCTGGCCGGGCCTGCCCCGCGCGGGCGCGGAGTCCCCTCCACAGCTCCGTGTAAATGTACGGGCGCGCGATCCGGCGCGGGCTTAGTCGCAACCCGGCGAGCAGGTTTTTCCAGGCGAGCCGGCAGGCCCCTTGAGACAGGTGCGTCGCCGACTGGTGGAAGAGGACATCGGCGAGGCGGTTCAAGGTGCGGCGGCGCACCGCCCTGCGCCGGGCGGCCGGGGCCGCCTGCACGCGCGGCAGCCGGAACAGTTCTCGCTGGTGGCGCGCCGCCCTCAGAAAATCGGGGGCGTAATGCGAAACCTTCTCCCCCTCCGCGACGAGCGGCGGCACGGTGTAAATCCCGACGGGCCGCGCGACGGTCGCCACCTCGTGCAACTCGGCGAGGCGCACCCACAAGTCCCAGTCGTCTATCCGCGACAAGTCGCTGCGCAACAGGCCGACGCGGGAGAGGGCCGACTTCCGCACCAGCGCCGCCACCGGCAGGACGAAAAAATCCCACTCCAACAGCCGCCAGAAAACTTCTCCGCCGGGGCATCGGGGCGGGGACGCCACTTCCCCCGTGAGCGAGCCGTCGCGGCCGGCGAGCAGCACCGGCCCGCAGACGAACCCGGCCCCGGGGCGGGCTTCGAGAGACGCCAGTTGATAGTCGAGCGAGCCGGGCAGCCGCCGGTCGTCGTCGTCGAGGAAGGCGACGTACTCGGCGGAACTGGCGAGCAGCCCGACGTTGCGCGCCCCGGCCACCCCCTGGTTCCGTTCGAGGCGGACGTGGCGGACGCCCTCCAGCCCGCGGCACACCTCCGCCGTCTCGTCCGTGGACGCGTCGTCCACGACGATGACCTCCACGTCCTCCCCGCCCCGCCGCGCGCTCTCGACGGCGCGCGGGAGCAGGCGCGGGCGGCCGTGTGTCGGGATGATGACGCTGACTCGCGGCACTATGTTGCTCGCACTTCTGCTCGTCTCAAGTCATTCGACGCGCCGGAGGATCATCAGTCCGTTCCACAGCGTCGGGTGAACGTTCGCGTACGTGGTTTCGTCGAGCAGGACTTGGTAGCCGTAAGAGCTGCCGGCGACGAAATCCAGGGTGGCCTGCCGCGGCGCGTCCCAGTTCGTGTCGTCAACCATCACGACACAGCCTTTGGCGAAGAACGGCTCGGCGACCCGCAAGCCCCTGAGTTGGTTCTCGTAGTCGTGGCTCCCGTCGTAGATGTAAAACCCGATCGGCCCCTCGTGGACGCTGCCGAAGTAGTCGGCGTAGTCCATCTCGTAGAAGCGGTGGTTGGGACTCTTGCGCTGATTGAACCCTGCGAAGAACCGCCGGCGCGGCGCGCCGAACTCCGAGAAGTTGTCGACGCCGATGCAAGCCTTCTCCGCGTTGCCGACCATCCCGGCCAGCAGCGTGTAGCCGCACCAGACGCCGACGTTGACGAAGCACTGCCCGGCCGGCATCCGCCTGACGCCCTCGTTAATCATCGCGCCGACGGCGAAGGTTGACATGCGCGGGAAGTGGTACAGCCCGCGCAGCCTCCTCCGCGTACGCAGCCCCCCGGCGGGCAGCCGGGTGTTTAAAACTTCCAGCGGGACGGGGAATCTGCGCAGCCGCCATTGCAGCCCGTTGAAACCGGACGGGTCGGAGTGCGGCTGGCAGAGCCGGAAGGAGACGCCCCGGACGTATTCGGCGTAGTCCATATCAGCGCGCGCCCTCCGCACGGAAATGGCGGTGGAAGTTCTTAAAAAACCCGTACGGGGAGAGCCACTCCTCCCACAGGCGGCGGCAGGCCATCTGCAAGTCCTGAAACTCCGCCGGCGACAGCCGCTCGTGAAACTCCGCGACCCTCTCGGCGATATGCGGCAACTCCTCCTCCTCGACCCAGACGCAATACTGCCTCCAGTCGACCCACTCCTCGAAGGGGAGCACGCAGTCCGTGTTGACGAAGACGGGGATGCGCCCGCTGCACAAGGTCTCGTAGAAGCGGATCGAGTAGTTGCCCATCCCCCGCGCGCACAGCACGTAGTCGCTGCCGAACATGTTCTCGTAAAACTCCGCGCGCGACTGCCGCACCAGCGGGACGTTGACGCCGCCGTTCTCGAAGGCGCGGTTGAACCAGCCGTCGCGGACGATGATGTTGGTCTGCACGTCGGCGCTGCGCGAAAGGATGTAGAGCGCCTGCGCGCGCGCCCGGCTGTGGTGCTGCGGCTCGATCTCGACGCC
>JALZHT010000424.1 GCA_030860645.1 Acidobacteriota bacterium | reverse complement strand
AAGGCCGCCGGATGGGCCGCGCGGCACGCGGCGCGGCGCGCGGCGCTCGGCGCGGTCGCGGCGTGGTGGGAGTCAAAGGCTCTAACGACGGCGGGGCTTTTGAAAAAGATTGAGGCGGGCGGCGAGACGCGGCTCAGCCTTTTAGAAGAGTCGTAGGTTGCGGCCGAGCGTGCGCGCGAGTTTGTCCAGGAACTCGTCGCGGGGGACGAGGCGCGCGCCGAGGGCCTTGACGTGGGGCGTCATGACCTGCACGTCGAGCCAGTCGAGGCCGCGCGCGCGCAGGTGTTCGATTAAAAAGAGCAGCGCGAGCTTCGAGGCGTTGGGGCGCAGGTAGAACATGCTCTCGCCGGCGAACGCGCCGCCGGCGTCCACGCCGTAGAGGCCGCCGACCAGCCCCGCGCCGTCCCACGCCTCGACGCTGTGCGCGCGCCCGCGGCGGTGTAGTTCCGTGTAGCCGCGGATCATCGCGGGCGTGATCCAGGTGCCGTCCTCGTGCGCGCGCTTGGCGGCGGCGCAGGCGCGGATGACGCGCTCGAAGGCGCGGTCGAGGGTGAAGCAGAGGCGCGTGCGCCGCCGCTCGCGCGCGAGGCTGCGCGGGACGTGGAGGCGGTCGAACTCCAGGACGGCGCGCTCGGGCGGGCTGAACCAGAGCAGCGGGTAGCCCTCGACCGGCCACGGGAAGATGCCGCGGCGGTAAGCCTCGATCAAAAACTCCGGCTCGGGCCGCCCGCCGACGGCGACGACGCCCTCCGGCGTCGCGTCGCGCGGGTCTGGGAAGTTCACTATCATCACTCCCGCGATGATAGTGAAGGCAAAAGGCAAAGGGCAAAAGGCGAAGGGCAAAAGTGAGGCCGGGGACTCGGGGCCAGAGACTTGTTTCCACCGGCCCGGGCCTCAAGTCCCCGGCCCCGGCCTTCCGCCTTTTGCCTTTTGCCTTTTGCCTTTAGAATCTTCTCATGCCGGAGCGCGAGTACGGGTTCGACGAGGAGGTCGCCACCGAGAGCCGGGAGAAGCTGAAGAAGCCCCCGCTCTACCGCGTCCTCCTGCACAACGACGACTTCACGACGATGGACTTCGTCGTCCACGTCCTCCAGTCCGTCTTCCAGAAGGGCGAGGGGGACGCCTTCCGCATCATGTGGGCCGTGCACACGCAGGGCGTCGGCGTCGCCGGCGTCTACACCTACGAGGTCGCCGAGATGAAGGTCGAGCGTGTCGCGCAGATGGCCCGCGCCGCCGAGTACCCGCTGCTCTGCACGATGGAGGAGGAACCGGGAGGGGAATAAAAGGTTTCGGGTTGCGGGTTTCGGGTTCCGAGTTAGAAGACAATTTGTTTTCTAACTCGGAACCCGCAACCCGCAACTACGGTTTTCAGATGATTACGAAGGAACTGCAAGAGACCCTGAACTTCGCCGCGATGGAGGCGATCAAGCGGCGGCACGAGTACGTGACGCTCGAACACCTCCTCTACGCGCTCGCGCACGACAAGACGGCCGCGGCCGTGCTGCGCCACTGCGGCGGGCGCGTCGAGACGCTGGTGAGGGAGTTGGAGACTTTCTTCGACGAGAAGCTGGAGGCCGTGCCCGCGTCGAGCGACACGCTGCCCGAGTACACGGCCGCCTTCCAGCGCGTCGTCGAGTACGCGCTCTTGCAGGCCGAGGGGTCGGGGCAGCGCGAGGTGGACGGCGGCAACGTCCTCGCCGCCCTCTTCCAGTCGCCCAACTCGCACGCCGTCTACCTCCTCAAGAAGCAGGGCGTCTCGCGCCTCGACGTGCTCAACTACCTCGCGCACGGCATCTCGAAGGCGGACGAGGGCGCGGGCCAGTCCGTCCCGGAGGGCGTCGCCGAGGAGGAGGGCGAGCAGGCTCCGCGCGACCCGCTCGCCGCCTTCACCACCAACCTCGTCGCGCGCGCCGCCGAGGGCAAGATCGACCCGCTCATCGGCCGCGACGCGGAGGTCGCCCGCACGATTCAGGTGCTCTGCCGCCGCCGCAAGAACAACCCCATCTACGTCGGCGACCCCGGCGTCGGCAAGACGGCGATTGCCGAGGGCCTCGCCCTCAAGATTCACCGGGGGGAAGTGCCCGACGCCCTGAAGGGCGCGGAGGTCTACTCGCTCGACATGGGGGCGCTCCTCGCCGGCACGAAGTACCGCGGCGAGTTCGAGCAGCGTCTGAAGGCGGTCATCGGCGCGCTCAGGAAGAAGGAGAACGTCGTCCTCTTCATAGACGAGATTCACACCATCGTCGGCGCGGGCGCGGTCTCGGGCGGCTCGATGGACGCCTCGAACATCATCAAGCCGGTGCTCGCCTCGGGCGAGATTCGGTGCATCGGCTCGACCACCTACCCCGAGTACAAGGCCGCCTTCGAGCGCGACCGCGCGCTCGCCCGCCGCTTCCAGAAGATCGAGGTCGGCGAGCCGAGCCTCGAAGAGACGATTAAAATTCTCGAAGGGCTGAAGAGCTACTACGAGGAGCACCACGGCGTGCGCTACACGCCGGAGGCTTTGAGCGCCGCCGCGGAACTCGCCGCCAAGCACATCCACGACCGCTTCCTGCCCGACAAGGCCATTGACGTGATTGACGAGGTGGGCGCGATGGTCAAGCTGATGCCGGCGGCGGAGCGCCCGGCCGAGATCGGCGTCGGCGAAATCGAACTCGTCGTCGCGCGGATGGCGAAGATTCCGCCGCGCACCGTCGCCGGCTCCGAGCGCGACCGCCTGCAAAATCTGGAGCAGGCGCTGCGCTCGGTCATCTTCGGGCAGGACCACGCCGTCGCGCAGATCGTGAACGCCATCAAGCTCTCGCGCTCGGGCCTCGGCAGTCCCGAAAAGCCCATCGGCTCGTTCCTCTTCTCCGGCCCGACGGGCGTCGGCAAGACGGAACTCGCCAAGCAGCTCGCCGTCGCCCTCGGCGTCGCCTTTCTCCGCTTCGACATGAGCGAGTACATGGAGCCGCACACGGTCTCGCGCCTCATCGGCGCGCCGCCCGGCTACGTCGGCTTCGACCAGGGCGGGCTGCTGACCGACGCCATCAACAAGACGCCCTACGCCGTGCTCGTCCTCGACGAGATCGAGAAGGCGCACCCGAACCTCTTCAACATCCTCTTGCAGGTGATGGATCACGCGACGCTGACGGACAACAACGGCAAGCGCGCCGACTTCCACAACGTCGTGCTGATTATGACGACCAACGCGGGCGCGCGCGAACTCTCGGGCGCGAAGGTCGGCTTCCGCCAGCAGGGCGAGGGCCTCTCTTTGGGCAAGGGGCGCGGGGCCATCGAGCGCACCTTCAGCCCCGAGTTCCGCAACCGCCTCGACGCCTGGATCGCCTTCGGCCCGCTCTCGTTCGAGACCATCGTGCGCGTCGTTGACAAGTTCGCCGGCGAGGTGCGCGCGCAGCTCGCCGAGAAGCACGTCGCGCTCGAACTGACCGACGCCGCCCGCCGCTGGCTCGCCGAGCACGGCTACGACCAGCGGATGGGCGCGCGCCCCATGGCGCGTTTGATTCAGGAAAAAATCAAAGCGCCCCTCGCCGAAGAAATCCTCTTCGGCCGCCTCCAGTCGGGCGGCACGGCCACGGTCGACGAGAAGGACGGCGAACTCGCCCTCCATTTCACACCGGCGGGATAAGGTTTCGCGTTCAGGCAATTTTTGATTTTTGATTTTTGATTTGCAGACGACGGCGCTGCTTCTTCGATCGCCAATCAAAAATCTCAAATCAAAAATCTTTCTCACTCGAAACTTTTGTGCCATTCGGGTTAGAATCTCCTGCGTCCGCGGCGCGCGTGCGCCGGCTCTATCTCGTCACACGCCTGTCACCCCTGACTCTTCTGAAGTAATGAAACCGCGAAACACCCCCGCCCGCCTCGCGGCGCTCGCCGCCGCCGCCGTACTGCTGTCGTCGGCAGCTCTCCCCGCCCTCGCGCAGCGCCGACAGCGCCCGCCCGCCC
>JALZHT010000423.1 GCA_030860645.1 Acidobacteriota bacterium | reverse complement strand
CTGCGCGAAGGCGACGCGGCCGGGCCGGAGGCGCGCCGCGCCGGCCTTCGGCGCGAGCGTCAGCTCGACGGTGCGCGTCTGGCCGGGCGTGTTGTCGTCAATCGGCTGGCCGAACTGGACGGCCTCGCTGGCGGGCTGGTAGTCGGGGGCGTTGACGAAGACGATGTAGGCCGAGTCCCGGAGTTCGCCGAAGTAGAAGTCGCCCTCGTTGTTGGTGACGGTCTGGCCGACGGGCGTGCCGTTGCCGGTCTGGAGGTCGACGATGACGCGCGCGAGGGCGTTGCCCGCGGCGTCGCGCACCTTGCCGCGGACGGCGTGGCCCTGCTGGGCGAGCGCCGGGGCGCAGGCGAGCAGCAGGGCGACGAGTGCGTAGGAGCAGTGTCGTCTGAGCATGTAATTTAAGTTTACACGGGAGGCGAGGCGGAAGCCCGACCGGCCGTCAGTTTCGAGTGATGGGCCGCGGGTTAAGGCATTTTTGATTTTAGATTTTTGATTGGCGATTGAAAGAACAGTCCGCCTGTCTTCAAATCAAAAATCAAAAATCGCAAATCTAAAATCCTTCTAACTCGGAACCCGAAACTGACGGCCGGCCGGGCTTTCTGCCTTCAGACCTTTTCAGCCCGCTTTAGAAGCGGAACTTGGCGGCGAACTGGAAGGCGCGCGGGCCGCCCGTGCCGAAGACGCTCGTGGCGCGCGAGGCCGGCTGGAGGAAGGTTCTCCCCGTCCCGGCGTCGTCGAGCACCTGGACGACGTTGGCCTCGTCCCGGTAGTTCGCCACGTTGAAGAGGTTGAAGACCTCGCCGATCAGGTCGAGGCTCACGCTCTCCGTAAAGCGCAGCCGCTTGGTCAGCCGCAGGTCTTGCGAGATGAGCGAGTCGCCGCCGAGCGAGAGGCCCGAGGGCAGCTCGGCGAGGGTCGTGAGCGGGTCTTCGAACGCGTCGCAGCGCCCGGTCGGGCTCCCGGCCCCGCAGTCAATGCCGAGCGTCGGGATGCTCTGGTTGTAGGCCCGGATGAGTTCGTTCAACTGATCCGAGGTCTTGATGCGGCGGCCGAGGTCGCCGAACTTCGTCCCCGGCAGGTAGGAGAGGAACGTGCCCGTCCCCGAGAGGTCGGCGTCGTGCGGCAGGAAGGCGCTGAACGGCAGGCCGCTGAACGCCGTCGAGATGAACGAGATGTTCCAGTTGCCGAGCACGTTGCGCTTGGCCCAGTTGTCGCTCCGGGAGAAGAAGGGCAAGTCCCAGACGGCGCTGAGGACGAAGCGGTGCGTGCGGTCGAGGGCCGCCGGCCCGAACTCCAACTTCAGGTTGTTCAGGTCGGTGCCGATCTGGCCGAGGCCGAGCGCGTCGTTGCCGAAGCCGTTCAGCCGCGACAGGCTGTAGCTGCCCGTCATCTGGAAGCCCTGCGCGAAGCGGCGGTCGAGGCGGACGAGCAGCGCCTTGTAGGTCGAGTAGGCCGACGAGTCGGCGAAGGGCACCGGGAACGGGGCGAGCGGGTTGATCGGCCCGTTGATGCTGTCGCCCTGGTTAACGTCGTAGGTCAGCACCTCGTGCAGACCCTTGCGGTAGTTGAAGTCGGCCTGGAGGAGCATGTTCCAGGGCAGCTCGCGCTGGACGCCGAAGGCGTACTGGATCGAGTACGGCACCTCGAAGTCGGACGAGAAGATCGGCCCCGAGACCGTCCCGAAGCACTCGACCGAGGTCGGGAGGTCGCAGTTGAGGGCGTTGGCCTCGAGGTCGGCGCGCACCTGCGGGAGGATGTTGATGAGGTCGCCGACCGTGATGAAGCCCGAGGCGTTGCCCGGCGTGTCGCCGAAGCGCCCGTCGCCGCCCGGCAGCAGGTCGCTGATGACGGTCGTGCCGACGAGGAAGAGCTGCGCCCCGGCCGGGCCGAGGTCGGCGCGCTCGAAGAGGCGCAGGTTGTCAATGGTCGTGTCGTAGTAGATGCCGACGCCGCCGCGCAGCACCGTCCGGCCGTCGCCGGCCAGGTCCCAGGCGAAGCCGACGCGCGGGCTCCAGTTGTTGCCGTCGGGCGGCGGGGCCGCCGTCCCGCCCGTGAGCAGCGGGGCGAGGATGGCCGGGCGCGTCTGGTCGTGGTTCCACAGGTTCGTGTCGTAGCGGTAGGCCAGCCCGTAGTTGAGCGTGAAGCGGTCGGTCAGCTTCCAGTTGTCGTTGCCGTAGAACTGGAAGCGGTGGTTGATGGTCTTGCCCTCGGGCGTGTTGAACGGGAGCGTCGCGTCGCCGATGCCCACCGAGAGGTCGCGCACCGGCGCGTTGAGGAAGTCCTCCTCGGTGTTGAGGCCCGTGTCCGGGATGAAGAAGCGGATGCGGCCCGGGTTGGCGAAGACGAAGATGCCGGTGATGGACGAGCGCTCGTAGTTGCCGCCGAAGCGCAGCGTGTGGTTGCCCGTCGCGTAGGTCAGGTCGTTGCGGAACTGGTTGCGGTTCTGGAAGGTGGTCTGCGGCGTGATGGCGTTCGTCCCCGAGCGGAAGACCTGGTCGGGGAAGTCGCGCAGCTCGACGACGCCGACGGTCGCCGGGTTAATCACGTTGCCGAAGTCGTTGTAGGCCCAGATGAACTGGTTGGTGAGCTTCGGCGTGAGCGTCGAGGTCAGGCCCGCGACCAGCCCGTGCGTGTCGTTGCTGACGATCTGGTCGTTCGAGGTGAAGATGCCCGAGGTGGACTCGCGCGGCACGATGCCGGTGCCGGGCGCGAAGGGCACCTGCTGGCTGTTGTCGTTGAACGAGTAGCGGCCGAAGAAGGCGTTGGCCGCGTTGACGACCCAGTCCACCTTCGTCGTGAAGAGCCGCTCGTCGAACGGGTTCGGCGTGAAGCCGCTGAACTGCGGCGACGAGAAGACGTTGTGCAGCGCGACGGCGTCCTGGTTGTTCTGCTCGTAGTTCGAGAAGAAGAACAACTTGTTCTTCACGATGGGGCCGCCGAAGGTGCCGCCGAACTGCTGGCGGTCGAACGGGACGCGGTCGGCCTGCGCCACGGCCGGGATGCCGTTGGCGGCGTCGAGCCGCGAGAGGCCGGGGAAGGCGGCGAACTTGTCGTCGCGGTAGTAGATGTAGGCGTTGCCGTGGTACTCGTTCGTCCCCGAGCGCGAGACGACGTTGACCGTGCCCGTCCCCGACGCGCCCGACGAGACGTCGACGTTCGAGATGCCGAGCTGGAACTCCTGCACGATCTCCTGCGAGAAGTTCTGCGTCGTGGTGCCGACGACGTTGTCAACGACCGAGCCGCCGTCGACGGTAATCTGCGTCGAGCGCCCGGCCTGGCCGGCGATGGAGACGCCCGTGTAGTTGGCCTTCGTCGGGTCGAAGGTGCCGCCCGCGACCGTCTCGACGCCGGGCTGGAGCTGCGCGAGGTCGAGGAAGTTGCGCCCGTTCAGGGGCAGGTTCTGAATCTGCTGCGTGCCGACGACGCCCGCCACCTCGTGGTCGACGCGGTCGACCTGCGCCTCGGAGGTGCCGATGACCGTCACCTCTTCGGCGGCCCCGCCGACTTCGAGCGCGAAGTCGAGCGGGACGGTGGTGCCGACGGCGACGACGATGTCGCGCGCCACCGAGGTCTTGAAGTTGGCGCCCGTGGCCCGCACCTCGTAAGTGTCCGGGGCGAGCTGCGAGAAGCTGTAGCGCCCCTCGTCGTTCGCGGTCGTCGTGCGCGTCTGGTTCGTCGAGACCTGCCGCGCCGTGACGGTGGCATTCGGCACGACGGCGCCCTGCGGGTCTGTCACCGTGCCCTCGATGCCGCCGGTCGGCTGCTGCGCGAGGGCCGCCGGCGAAAGGCTCAGGGTCAGGAGGGCCAGCGAGAGCACGCCAGCCAGCCAGCTTCTAAATCTGTTCTTCATCCGAACCTCCGTAAGTTTGCTTTCGCCCGAAGGGGGCCGCGCGGGCGCACGGGGCCGGGGCCGACTCTCTCGCGGAGTCCGCCGGGCGCCCGCCGAGCCGCGGCCGGGGG
>JALZHT010000422.1 GCA_030860645.1 Acidobacteriota bacterium | reverse complement strand
TGCTCGTCGCGCGGTTCGCGGAGCGGCGGGCGACGCCGCGCCAGTTCGGCCCGGAGCGGCGGGCCGTCGCGCGCGCCCGCGACTACCTCGCCGAGCACTACGCCGAGAACGTATCTTTAGACGAGCTGGCGCGCGTCGCCAACCTCAGCCCCTTCCACTTCAGCCGGGTCTTCTCCGAGCAGTGCGGGATGCCCCCGCACGCCTTCCAGATACAACTCCGCGTCGAGCGCGCGAAGGCGCTCCTGCGCGCGGGGTGGGCCATCCCGCAGGTCGCCTCGCACACGGGCTTCGCCGACCAGAGCCACCTCACGCGCCACTTCAAGCGGCTCGCCGTCGTCACGCCCGGCCAGTACGCGCGAAATAGCAAGAACGTTCAAGACAGCCCCCGGCCCCTCCTTTAAGCTTCGGCGCAGGCGGGGACGTTCGGCGAGGCGGGGACGGCGGCGGGCCTTCGGTTGGCGGCGCGCCGCGCTCCCACACGGCCCCCGCCCGCCGCGTCTCCCCGACGAACGCACGCGTCGTCGTCTCCCCGGATCGACGAAAGGAGAAACCGTGAACATCCCGCCCGCCGGCAGCGGCCCCGCCCGCGCCGCCCTCCTCCTGCTGTTCTTCACCTTGAACACTTTTGCCGCGCCGGCCGACTCCGTCAACACGCGCGAGCGGACGGCGACGCAGGTGGCCGAGGGCGTCTACGTCATCCGCCACAAGGACGCGCCCGACGGCTTCCCGCAGGGCAACACCACCGTCATCGTCGGCGGCCGCGAGGTCTTCGTCGTCGACTCCTGCTACCTGCCCTCCAGCGCCCGCGAGGACATCGAGCAGATTCGGCGCTGGACGGACAAGCCCGTCCGCTACCTGCTCAACACCCACTGGCACTACGACCACACGATGGGCAACGGCGTCTACGCCGAAGCGTTCCCCGCGCTCGCCATCGTCGCCCACGCCGAGACGCGGCGGCAGAGCGAGGGCTACAACCCCGGCTGGTTCGAGAGGTATCCGGGCCGCGCCGCGCAGTTCAAGCAGTTGCTCGAAAGCGGCAAGGACTCGGCCGGCAGGGCGCTGACCGACATCGAAAAGAGAGACTACGCGGCGGCGCTGGCCGGGGTCGCGCCGGTCGAGGCCGAGTTCAAGGCGCTCGCCGACCGCCTGCCCAACCTCACGTTCGAGCAAGGGCTGACCGTAGACCTCGGCGGCCGCGAGGTGCAGGTCAGACACTTCGGGCGCGGCAACACGGCCGGCGACGCCGTCGTCTACCTGCCGAAGGAGAAAATCCTGATCGCCGGCGACCTCGTCACGCACCCCGTCCCGTACCTCGGCGGCGGCTTCCCCTCCGAGATGGTCGCCACGCTCCAGCGCCTCGCGCAGCTCGACGCCGACGCGGTCGTCCCCGGCCACGGCGAAGTCCTGCGCGGCAAGACCTACCTGAACCAGACGATTGAATTCGTGCAGGCGGTCGTCGCGCAGGTCAGCCGCGAGGTCTACCGGCTCGGGAATTCTTCGCGGCGGCTGGAGGACGTGCAGAAGGCCGTGCCGCAGGCCGTGGACGTGGCCGCGTGGCGGCGGCGCTTCGCCGGAGACGACCCCGACAACCGCGACTTCTTCGACACCTTCTCGCTGCCGGGCTTAATCACGGCCGCCTACGCCGAGGCGTGGCGCAGGTAGCGGGTCGGGCTTCACAAACCTGTGGGAGGATAGACCGATGAGATCGGCAAAGGGATGGATGCTCGTGGCGGCGCTGGCCCTCCCGCTCGGCGTCGGCGCGGCGGCGCGCGGCGTTGACGTGCGCGCGGGTCAGGCCGCCAGCGACTTCGACTCCGGCGGCTGGGAGATCAAAGACCCGAAGGCGCGGAAGGAAGAGCACCTCGGGCGCAAGAGCCTCTACCTCACGTCGGGGTTCGCCTTCCTCAAGGACGCGGTCTTCGAGGACGGCGTCATCGAAGTGGACATCGCGGCCCCGACGCTGCGCTCGTTCGTCGGCATCGTCTTCCGCTTCGAGAGCGAGGACGAGCACGAGATCGTCTACTTCCGCCCGCACAAGAGCGGGCTGGAGGACGCCGTGCAGTACACGCCCTCGTTCAACGGCTCGGCCTGCTGGCAGTTGTACAGCGGCCGGGGTTTTACGGCCGCGGCCCCGATCCCGAAAGAGCAGTGGGTGCGCGCGCGCATCGAGATCGCGGGCCTCGGCGGCAAAGTCTACCTCAACAACTCGGAGAAGCCCGCCCTCGTCATCGAGGATTTGAAGCGCGGGCACAGCCGCGGCACCGTCGGCCTGTGGGCCGGAGCGAACGGCGGCCACTTCTCGAACTTCACCTACCGGGCCGCGCCGCCCGCCGAGAGGCGCGAGCGCAGGCCGGCCCCGCCGGCCGCCGGGATCATCTCGAAGTGGGAGTTGTCCGAAGCCTTCGACGTGTCCGCGAGAGACCCCGAGGCGACGCCGGCGGCGGCCGAGTTAAGGGCGATGAAGTGGCAGGCGGTCGGCGTCGAGCCGCCGGGGATGGTCGTCATTGACCGCTACCGCCGCAGCCCGAGCATCGTGCGCTTCTTCGCCGAGCCGGCCGAGCGGACGGGCAAGCGCGAGGGCCGCAAGTTCGTCTACGCGCGCGCCGTCGTCCACTCCGAGCGCGACCAGGTCAAGCGGATGTCATTCGGCTACAGCGACGAGGCGACCGTCTTCCTGAACTCGCGCCCCGTCTTCACCGGCCGGAGCGCCTTCCGCTACCGCGACCCCGGCTTCCTCGGCATCATGGACGTGGAGAACGACGCCGCCTACCTCGACCTCAAGAAGGGGCGCAACGAGATCGTCCTCGCCGTCGCCGACTACTTCGGCGGCTGGGGCTTCATCGGCCGCATAGACGACATGCAGGGCGTCAGGCTCGAATGAGATAAGTTCCGATTCTACGAGTTGGCGAACAGCTCGTGCGACAGGTAACGCTCGCCGAAGTCGCAGATGACGGAGACGACGCGCTTGCCCTCGCCCAACTCGCGCGCCAGCTCGCGCGCCGCCCAAGTGATCGCGCCCGACGAGATGCCGCAGAAGATGCCCTCCTCGCGCCCGAGCCGCCGCGCCATCTCGACCGCCTCTTCGTAGCCGACGCGCATCACGCGGTCGACCACCGCGGCGTCGTAGTTGCGCGGGACGAAGCCCGCGCCGATGCCCTGAATCTTGTTCGGCCCCGGCTCGCCGCCCGAGAGCACCGGCGACGACGCCGGCTCGACGGCGACGACGAGCACGCCGGCCCCGACCTTCTCTTTGAGGACGTGGCCGACGCCCGTGATCGTGCCGCCCGTGCCGACGCCCGAGACGAAGGCGTCGAGGCGGCCGTCGGTGTCCTCCAGAAGCTCCTCGGCCGTCGTGCGGCGGTGCACCTCCGGGTTGGCCGGGTTGTCGAACTGCCCCGGCGTCCAACTGTGCTCGATCCCCTCGGCCAGCTCCGCGGCCTTTTTAATCGCGCCCTTCATCCCCTCAGCCGCCGGCGTCAGCACGACCTCCGTGCCGAGCGCGGCCAGCACCCGGCGCCGCTCCTCCGTCACCGTCTCGGGCATGGTGACGACGAGGCGGTAGCCCTTGACGGCCGCCGCGAAGGCGAGCGCGATGCCGGTGTTGCCGGAGGTCGGCTCGACGAGGACGGTCTCGCCGGGCCGGATGCGGCCCTCGCGCTCGGCGGCCTCGATCATGGCCGCGCCGATGCGGTCTTTGACCGAGTCCATCGGGTTCTGCGATTCGAGCTTGACGATGATCTCGGCCGAGCCGGGGCCGGGGATGCGGTTGAGGCGCACCAGCGGCGTGTAGCCGATCAACTCCAACATGTCGTTCGCGATCTTCGGTCTCTGCGGCATCACACTTCCTTTCGACGCGGGATTTAACTGACGGCCATCTTAAAGCGGTTCGCAGGCGGCGTCACTGACAGAACGGACAGAGCCGCGAGCGGCGGCGGCGGGTTGACGTTTATGAGCACTCAACC
>JALZHT010000421.1 GCA_030860645.1 Acidobacteriota bacterium | reverse complement strand
GCGCAGATGTCGCCGCGCCTGATCCGGCGCTTCTGCGCGCCCGACGCCGAGTGCGAGCGCCTGCTGGAGTCGGCGATGACGCGCCTCGGGCTTTCGGCCCGCGCCTACGACCGCATCCTGAAGGTGAGCCGCACCATCGCCGACCTCGAAGGCTCGGACGGCGTCCGCACGCACCACGTCGCCGAGGCCGTCGGCTACCGCACGCTCGACCGCACCTACTGGGCGTGAGGGCGCGCCCGGCGCGTCAGGGCACGCGCCAGCCTGTATCTGGCGATGTCAGCCAAAAGTTACTGCGCGAATGATCTATTTCGCTTCCAGCGGTCAATACCGGGGCGACCCTCCGGCGGCTTGGGGCGGGTTCTCAGTTAAATTATCACCGGCGAGTACCGATGCCTGAAAGTCGCTCTACGAGGTAAGTCTTATTGAAATGCTCCTCTTCGAAAAGCTCTTTCTCAGAGGCCGGTTGCAAAAACTGGTGGCCTTCCTGGATGGCATCGTAGTGGACATGCCAGCCTCTCGCACGCTCTTTGGGGTTCCACCTGGCTTTCCGCTCCCGAAACACTTTCTTCTCCCCATGTTTTTGCGATCTGAAAGCATAATGCTTTAACAAAAACTTGAAGGGATAGACACGGCGTCCCTCGAAGAGCACGTCATGCCCCGCGGTGGGGATGGTCGAAATCGGCCGCCCGCAGTTCTTCCACGCCTTCCTCTGCCAGTGGTGGGACAGATGCTCGAAGTCGAAATGCTTGAAGTAAGCTTCGTGATCCATCCCCGCCTCGAACCCGTCGTCTACCGGATGAAACTCTATAGTGGTATGATCCACGCAATTGAAGCCCGCCCGGTCGACAAGATAAAGGCCATCCCTGTAGCTGACCCCCGGCCACGGAGACGCCAGCACTTCATCGGCGCCGCGTCGTACAAACCAGTCGGCCTCCAGTTCACCGGATAGCTCTTCAATACGTGCAAGCATCGCCCCCCAATCGAAGTAAGCGGACGGCCCTTCTTTGGGGAATCTTTCGACGGTCACGGGCAGCCGACTTCCCAACTGTTTCACTAAATTGTAGGTGGCGTCGGTAGACCAGTTCTCCAGAACGTGGACATGGACTCCCTGATCGGTCCACTTTTTGATTGATTGAACGATAATGTCCTCTTCATTGTAGGCCGCCATGAACGCGACCACGCGGAAATCCGGGGGCGCGCTCACTTCAAGCGGGGTACGCATCGCATTATTTGTTATCACCGCCAGGGCGGTCTTCTTTTCGTAATTAACATTATCGCTCGCCGTCAGCCCGATGAACTCCAGATTGAACCCTTCGGCGCGCAGCAGGCGCTCCAGTTCTACCGGATTCCGTCTCCCGGGGTGAGTCGCGGGTGCCGGAGCCTCTTGGCCGCTCACCGGATTTAAATCCCCGCCGGCGCTTGTCAAAAGACACAAGGGCGCATGAGCGAGCCAGGTCTTCAGGTTCTCTAACAGATACGCGGGACTAACAAGTTGGTCTACCACGCCAGCGCAGACGATGATCGCGCTCTTCAGGATGTCGTCGGGCAGTGGGATCGCGCCCGGGCGGTTCATGTCCGCTCCCAGCCACGTCCCGAAACGGAACCGGTTGCGATAAAACTCCAGTTCCGCGTCGGGGACGACTCCGATGATCTCGAACTGGGGATAAAGTTGGATCAGGTTTTTCGCAGTCGGCCTGCCCACTGCTATGACGTGAGTTAACCCGAACATCCGCCCCAGAAAAGCGGCGAACGGGTACACATCAGGCTCGTATTGGATTCGAGGAGCTAACCGGGAGTTGAATAACAGTCGGAGGCCATGGACCGGATTTCGAGAAATGACTTGTGCGGCAGCGCGCAGGCTCGGGATATGCTTGGAAGCTGGGCCTAAAAGACGGCCAAAATGTCGCCTCATGGTAGAACGCCTTTGCCTCGGAATCCATAAACGAGATGGTATTTAACCGAATTCAAGACTCGGGTCAAATCTCGTTTTTCAGCCTCCGCGAGCGCAATTTAAAGTGATGCTGCCGAGTGCCGAGGTGACGGGTGCGCCAACGACTCACCGGGCGTATTCCGTCTCGTGGCGAGTCCGGTTTTCAGGACTTGTGAGACAGCCCTTCCGCAGCGGATCCCAGTTGATTGTATTCACAATCGCCCTAGTCGCCACACGCCCAGACACTTGCCCAACTCCGAGTCCTCGACAACTATCTTCAGCGGCTCGGGGAAGTTAAAAGGAGGCAACTGCAAGTTCAGGTAGCGCCCTCCCGGCCCGGTGGCGATGTCTCGGTGTTCCCGCACGCCTGTATAGGTTGTGGCGAAAAGATATTCCGAGTTGCTTTGCTTGAAATTCGCAATCGCGGAGCGGACATCCCTGAATGAGAAGTGAATGAAGCAGTCTCGACAGAGAATCACATCAGCCCTCGGGAGCGGGTCTCTGGTGATGTCCGCGGTCACGAACTCTCTACCGTCCCCGCCATAGAGCCGTTGGTTACGGGTGATGAGGCTCGGGACCACGTCGGCGCCGATGTATGTCACCGGCCCCAGCTCTATGTGTCGCATCCAGTTGAAATCTCCGCAGGGCGCGTCGAGCACCGATCTGGCACCCACGTCATTCAGTAACGCCGGCAATGCGCGCCTAATCGCAGCGGTCCGGCGGAGGGTGGAGCCTCTGCCGGAGGCCGACTCCGGATCGCCCCACAAATTACCTTCATAGATCTCTGAGAATATAGCCTCGGCGTCACGCCCTCGAAGACATATATCCCGCAACGAGTCTTTCACCTTGCCATAGGCCGCCGCGCCGCGCGGGAAGGTGGACTTCAAGAGAGATTTTGCCTGTCGCAGAACGCTCAACCCCGCCGTCCTATCGTTCGTTATCATGGGTCGAATCCCGAGGTGAGATGCCGATCCCAACGGCCGCCTAAAGCCAGGCATCACGGCGGGCCGCTGGGCGTGTGGTTCGTGAACAGTGCCCGGAGCTTCATCGGCCCCGCGCGGAGACGGCGCGCCGGAGCGCGTCGGCGACGGGGAGGACGTGCCGGCGGTAGCGGATGACCTGCTCGAAGTGGCCGGCGGCGACCTGCCGCTCGCCGTGCTCTTCGTAGTACGGCCGCCCGCCGCCGCAGAAATCTTCGGCCGGGCCGGACTCGACCGGGCGCAGGCACTCGACCCGGAAGGACTCGGGCCGGTGCGTGGCGAGGGCGGCCTCGACCTCGGCGGCAAGCCCCGGGTAGGCCCGCGCGGCGGCCAGCTTGCGCCCGAACGTCTCGTCGTCGAGGTGCAGCCACACGGCCCTCTCCCGCAGCCCTTCGGGGCACAGGCCGGACGCGGCCGAGAGGGTGAAATCGAAGTTGCCGATCTCGGCGTCGCGCTCGCGGCCGGCCATCGCCACGGCCGCGTTCGTCACGAGCCGGCAGAGGTCATGCGTAGAGTTGTAACCCTCGCCGGCGTCGCCCGCGACGTAATCCACGCGGAGGCGGACGAGCGCGTCGGCGAGTTCGCGCGCGAGGCCGACGAACACCCCGAAGTCGTGATTGAGGACTGCCCGGTAAATCTCGACCTCGCTCAGCCGGCCGTAGAGCGTGCCCCGGCTCGCGCCGACCCGGTCGAGAATTTTCGTCGTCGCAGCCAGCCGCGGACGCCCCCCGCGCCCCGACCCGTCCGACAGCACGAAGGCGCACGGCCGGGCCGCTTCGAGCCAGCCGTAGACCTGCAACTCGTGGCCCGGGTGCGCGACGACGAGCGCGGCCCTGCCGTTGATGGTTGATGCCCCCATACTCTTCCTTGTTCATACCCGACGGGCCAGGTTGAGGCCGGGATATATTACCGGCTCGGCTCGCCGCGGGTCTATCGGCGCGGCGGCGGCGGGGAGGCCCTCCGGACGGCCGCGGCCTAACGGGGCCTGGGCCTCCGAAAGAAGGGCAGGACGACGGCCCGCGCGTCGGGCAAGTCCCGCACCAGCCACCAGAC
>JALZHT010000420.1 GCA_030860645.1 Acidobacteriota bacterium | reverse complement strand
GTGTTCGTCACGGCGGCGTTCGTCGTGGCGGGGACGCCCGCCGGCGCGGCGGCGGCCTCGGCCAGCACCTTCGGCGCGGGCACGAAAGAGACCTCTTCGCCGGGCTGCGGCGGCAGTTGCACCTGCTGGTTGGTCGGGAGCCGGCGGGCGCGCGCGAGCTGCTCGTCGCGCTCGGCCTCGCGCACCATCGCTTCGAGCGAGGGCGATTGCGGCGTCTGCATCGAGCCGGTCGGGCGCTCCAGCTCGTCCTCCTCCGTGATGTTCGGCGCGCGCAGCACGCGCGGCGTCATCGTGATGACCACGTCGCTCGCCGAGTTGTTGCGGCGCGGCACGGTGAAGAGCCGGCCGAGGATGGGGATCAGGCCGACGAGCGGCAGGCCCTCGCGCCCGCTGCTCTCGCGGTCCTGCGCGACGCTGGCGATCATCATCGTCTTCCCGTTCGGGATGCGCGCCACGCCGGAAATCTTCCGCTGCGTGAAGGTCGGCGTCAGCGGGTTGGCGCCCGCCTGCTGATCCTTCGTCTCGATGTTCATCGTGACCTGCACGTCCTGGTTCGGGTAGACCTTCGGCTTGAAGTCGAGGACGAGGCCGGTGTCCTCGTACTGGATGACGGGGAACCCGGTGCCGAGCGCGTTGTTGACGCTGTTGTTGTTGCCGCCGGTGCCGGTCGAGGGCTGGTTGACGATGCCGTTGAAGACCGAGGCCGTCTGCACGGGCACCTTCGAGCCGATGCGCGTCTCCGACTTCTCGTCGTCGAAGGCGTGCACCTGCGTCGAGAAGATGAGGCGGGTGTTGTCCTTCTTCTGGAAGGCGCTGATGGCCGAGGGCGGGATGAGGATGCCGAGGCCGGAGTGCAGGGAGTTGCCGGCCGCGAGCAGCGACGCGCCGCGGTTGACGACGACCGTCGAGGGCTGGAGGCCGCCGAGGTTGCCGAGCGTGCTGGCCGAGCCGAGCTGGTTGCCGAGCTCCAGGAGGTCGAAGCGCGAGACCTCGTAGATGGCGACCTCCATCACGACCTCGGAGCGATCCTTGTCGACGCTGCGGAGCAGCTTCTCGATGATGCGGATGTTCTCGGGCGTGTCGCGCACCGTGATCGAGTTGGTGTTGGCGTTCTCGACGAAGGTCGGCTGGCGGCCGGCGTTGGCGGGCAGCGCGCCCTGCAAAAGCGTGCGCGCGTCGCTCGGCTTGATGTTGTAGAGGTAGAAGGTGCGCAGCACGAGCTGCTGGTACATCGGCCGCTTCGACTGGTCGGCGACGAGGATGGTGCGGCGGTCGAGCTTCTGGAAGAAGAGGCCGTGCGCCATGAAGATGTAGTCGAGGGCGCGGGCCGGCGTGATCTCCTTCCAGCGGACGTTGATGGTGCGCTTGACCTGCGAGAAGTTCTGGTCGAAGACGACGTTGAGGTTCAGCTCGTCGGCCAGCTTGCGGATGAAGGGTTCGAGCTCGCCGCTGTAGTTGATGTTCTGGAGCCGCTCGCTGGGGCCGGCGGGGAGCTGCTCGGGGTCGGCCGTCCCGTTGGGCGCGCCCGTGCCGTTGGCCCCGCGCGGGCCGGGCCGCAAGGCGGTCGGCGCGATCTGCGACGGCGCGCCGCCCTCCTTCTCGCGCTGGAGCCGCAGCACCCGCTCCATCTCATTCGCGGCCAGCTCGTTGACGGGGTCGTAGCCGTAGGCCTGGCGGAAGGCGTTGTAGGCCCCGACGTAGTCGCCGCGGTCGGCCAGCGCGCGCCCCTTCTGCATGAAGACCTGCGAGGCGTTGAAGATGGCGCGGCGGTAGTGGAGCTGGTACTCGGTCTCCGAGGGGTTGGCGGCCACCGCCAGGGCGAACTCCTGCGCGGCCTTCTCCCACTGCTGCGCCTGCTCGTGCTGCAAGCCGCGCTTGTAGTTCTTCTCGCCCTTCTTCGCCAGCGCCGACATCGGCGCGGCCAAAAGGAAGGCCGCCAACACCAGCGCCACGAACGAGCGCGCACGGGTAAAAGATTTCATCATAAACCTCTCTTTAACCGACCCCGCGCGCCCCCGCGGGCGACGCCCAGGCCCCATCTTGTCTGCGAAAAAAAAGCGGCACGGACTGCCGGAATTAAAACTGCCTCTGCCGGGGAGGAGTCGAAACCGCGCGCGCGAGGATTTCGGGGGCCGCCGGGCCGCGCCCCTTCTAACGCGCTCGTCACAGTCAACTTACACGCCGGGGCGTTAATAATAGTTCCTGAAAGACCGGCCGACAAGTCGGCGAACAGTTATCAGTTTTCGGTTTTCAGCTTCCGCGATTCGAATAGCCGACAGAAATCACGCGCCGCGCCCCTCAAAGCCGAAAACCGCTTACTGCCTACTGACCACCGCCCCCGCCCCGCCGGGCTTCACGTCCTCGACGAAGGTGACGCGGTTGATCTCGTGCAGCGTGGAGGTGCCGGCGAAGACCTTTTCGAGCGCCGCGTCGCGCAAGGAGCGCAGGCCCTCGGCCTCGGCCGCGCGGCGCACCTCGGAGCCGGGCCGGCGGTCAATGATCATCTCGCGGATGTTGTCCGACATGTTCAAAAGCTCGTGGATGGCGGTGCGGCCCCGGTAGCCCGTGTGGTTGCAGGCGTCGCAGCCGACGCTCATGTAGAACGTGCGGTTGCGGTAGCGGTCGGGGCGCAGGCCCGATTCGAGCAGCTCGGCGTCGCCCGGCCGGTAGGGGCGCTTGCAGACGTGGCAGAGCATGCGGATGAGCCGCTGCGCCAGCACGCAGTTCAGAGACGACACGAAGTTGTACGGCTCGACCCCCATGTTCAGGAAGCGGCCGATCACGTCAATGACGTTGTTGGCGTGCACGGTGGTGAAGACGAGGTGGCCGGTGAGGGCCGACTGGATGGCGATCTGCGCCGTCTCGTTGTCGCGGATTTCGCCGACCATGATCTTGTCCGGGTCGTGGCGCAGGATCGAGCGCAGCCCGCGCGCGAACGTCAGCCCCTTCTTCTCGTTCACGGGAATCTGCGTGATGCCGTGGAGCTGATATTCCACCGGGTCTTCAATCGTGATGATCTTGTCTTCCTCGTTCCGAATCTCGTTCAGGGCCGCGTACAGGGTCGTCGTCTTACCCGAGCCGGTCGGGCCGGTGACGAGCACCATGCCGTAAGGCTCGGCGATGTAGCGGCGGAAAGCGCGGATGTCCTCTTCGAGGAAGCCGACCACGTCCAGATTCAGGTTGCGGAACTCCTCGTTGATCTGCTCCTTGTCGAGGATCCGGATGACCGAGTCCTCGCCGTGGATGGTCGGCATGATGGAGACGCGGAAGTCAACATTGCGCCCCTTGTAGCGGACGCGGAAGCGGCCGTCCTGCGGGACGCGGCGCTCGGCGATGTCGAGCTCCGACATGACCTTGATGCGCGAGATGAGCGTCGAGTGGTAGGCGATGTCAATGGGGTCTACTTTGGCGTAGAGCGCGCCGTCTATGCGGTACTTGACCTGCACCTCCGTGTCGCGCGTCTCGATGTGGATGTCACTGGCGCGCGACTCCATCGCCTGATAAATAATCGTGTCGACCAGCTTGATGATGGGCGACATCTCGGAGTCGGTCGCCAGCCGGTCGAGGTCCAGGACCTCCTCGCCCTGCTCGGTCTCCTTGACGAGCGAGATGCGGAAGCCCGAAGCGGCCTCCTGCAGGACGCGGTGCGTGGCGTCGCCCTTCTTGAGCACGACCTCGATGGCCCCGGCCGTCGCCACGTGCGGGACGATGCGGACGTGGAGCGACGAGGCGATCTCGTCGAGGCGTTCGAGGTCGGTCGGGTCGGCCATCGCCACGTGGAGCCGGCGGCCCTCGCGCCGGAGCGGCACGAACTGGTGGCGCACCATCATGTCCACGGGGATTTCGCCGAGGAGCGAGTAGTCAATCGGCGACTCGCCGACGGGCGGGAGCAGGTCGACGTAAGGCAGCCGGTAGCGGCGCGCGAGGCTGATGGCGGCGCGCACCTCGGGCGGCGTGTGCTCGTC
>JALZHT010000032.1:4881-15748 GCA_030860645.1 Acidobacteriota bacterium | reverse complement strand
GACGCGCCGCCCGAGCCACAGGTGAGCCAGATGTTTTGTCCCAAGTGCGGTCAGCAGTCTTCAGACGAAGTTCGCTTCTGCCCGAGGTGCGGGCTCCAGCTCGCCGGGCTCGCCGCCTACGTGGCCTCGAACGGGCAGACCGCGGCGGCGGCCCCCGTCCCGCGCGCGCCGGTGATGACCGCGCGGCGGCGCGGCATGCGGCGCGGCGCGAAGCTGATGTTCATCTGCGCCGTCCTGCTGCCCGCCGCCGCACTGCTCGCCTTCGAGGATGACGCGCCCGGGCCGCTGCTGCTCGTCTGCACCGCGTTCCTGGCGGGGCTGGCCTGGCTGGTCTACTCCTGGCTGTTCGGCGACAACGTCCTGCCCGTCGGCAAAGGCGCCGACCGCAGAGACCTGGGCGCGGCCGGAGACAGGCCGGGCCTCGGCGCGCCGCAGTTCGCCCCCGCGCCGCTCTTCAACCAGCAGCGCGCCAACACCGGCGAGATATACCAGCCGCTCGGCGTCACCGAGCACACGACGAAGCTGCTCGACAAGGACTCCTGACTCCCCTCACATCCGTCCGCGGATGGCTTCGAACCTTCTGAGCAGGGCGACGACCGGGCCTGCCCGGCAAAGCCGGCGGCGGCGCGACGTAATCGCCATTAGAAGACTCCTACGGCTCAATAACGTCCTTCGTGAACCCATCCCCTGACTGGGTAACAGTAAATACCACCCCGAAGTTATAGATTTACGAAGCTCTAGTGCGCCGAGCAGCGACATCACCAGGTTGCGGGAGCAGGGTTTTTGGCAGCGGATGTTTCTTGGTAGACCGCCGGCGATGCAACGTTGCCGAAGCAGGTGAGGTGGCCGGGCGCTGCTTACGCATGAGCGCCGGAATGGCGTCAAGCCTATTCCTGTTCGACATCCTCCGTTATTAGGCGCGAGAAATCGTCCGGAGTATCCACGTCCACCTCGCCGCCGCGGAAGGGTAAGAAGTGTGCCTCCGCGGCGTGTCTCTTAATAACCTGCTTTGCGCCGGCCGCCCCTTCGAGACGCGCCAGCTCGGCGAAGAGCGCCCTGCCGAATAAGGCCGGCACGCCGAAGCTCCCGCCGTACGCCGAGGCGACGACGGGCCTCCCGGTGGTGCGGTGCGCCGCGACGAGCCCGGAGATGACTTCGGCGGTGACGTGTGGCTGGTCGCACAGCATCAGGACGGCCGCGGCCACCTCCGGGTCCGCGCCGACGAGACCCTCGACGCCCGCGCGGACAGAGGAGGCCATCCCGGTTTCCCAGAGGGCGTTCACCACCTCGAGCACGTCCAGCCCCCGCAACTCGCCTCTGGACTGTTCGGCATGCGCGCCGGTCACCACGATCACGGGACGGCACCCCGCGCCCAGCGCGGCGAGGGCGGCGCGCCTGAGCATGGTCTGACCGCGGAACTGTAGAGTCTGCTTCGGGACGCCCATGCGGGAGGACGAGCCCGCCGCCAGGACAACAGCGCCGACCCCCTCGCGGTCACCTTCAACTACCAGAGGATCATCAACCACGTTAGCCTTCGAACCTCACGCCGCGGCCACAGGCCGGGCAAGCTCCTCCGTCAGCGGGACGCCCTCTCCGTCACTCGGGTTGCCGTGGATGGAGCCCCGGCGCTCGCGCAGCATGCCGCCGCGCCGCCCGTCTAAAACCGCGCGCATCTCGGCGACGATCGACAGTGCGATCTCGGCGGGCGAGTTCGCCCCGATGTCGAGGCCCGCCGGGGAGTAGAGGCGCTCCCTGTCCTCATCCCCGAGCCGGAACGCTTCGTCGCCCGCCGCCAGCTCACTCAACATCCGCTCGGTCCGTTTGCGCGGCCCCATGACCCCGATGTAGCGGGCGGGCGAGGCCAACAGGAACTTGAGCAGTTCGAGGTCGTGCGAGTAGTTGTGCGACATGAGCAGCGCTAAGGTCCGCGGCGTGACCATGATCCGCGAGGCCACGTCTTCGGGGCGCGCGAGCGTGACGTGATCGGCCGCGGCGAACCGGGAGAGGCTGGCGGGGCGGGCCTGGGGGTCAACGACCTCCGTCTGCCAGCCCAGACCCCGCGCCAGTTCAACGACGGGCAGCGCGTCGTGCCCCGCCCCGAAGATGACGAGCGGGACGGGGGTCAGAAGTGTTTCGACAAATACTTTTACGCCGGCGCCGTCCACATCAAAGACGTGTGCGCCGGATGTCGCCCCTCCGAACGACAGCGCCCGCACCTCGCCTTCAAGCATCGCGGCCACCTCGCCGCTCAACTTCTCGCGGCCGGCTTCGCCGCTTTCGTCGATGAAGAGGCGCGCGCCGATTTTGACGCGCCCCGCGGCGGAGGCCGCGCTCGAAGGCGTGTGTTGATACACGGTCGCGACCCGCACGGGGGCTGCGTCCGTCTGCGCCTCGCACGAACGCCTCAACGCTTCGACGTAGGGCGAGCCGGGGGCGAGCGGCTCGACCAGTACGCGCACGACGCCGTTGCAGCCGAGCCCGAGACCCCAAGCCATCTCCTCGCCCGTCGAGGCTGTGTCATACACGACGAGCTTCGCCTTGCCTGCCTTAATGACTCGCTCCGCGTGCTCGACCACGTCGGCTTCGAGGCAGCCGGCGCTGATCGTGCCGGTGCTGGCTCCCCCTTCGCAGACGAGCATCCGCGCGCCCGGCCGCCGGTAGGAAGAGCCTTCGACGCTCACCACGGTCGCCAGTGCGCACCGCTCGCCCCTCGTGTTCGCCGCGTCGAACGCCTCGACTAAAGCCCGCACTTCATTCATCGTTCGTGCCCCCTTACAGCAGCTTCTCCGGCGTGATCGGTAGCTCGCGCACGCGCCTGCCCGTGGCGTGGAAGACGGCGTTGGCGATGGCCGCGGGGATGCCGACCATCCCCAGCTCGCCCATGCCCTTGACGCCGAGCGGGTTGACGACAGTGTCGTCCTCCTCGACGAACATCGTCTCGACCTCGTGCACGTCGGCGTTGACCGGGACGTGGTAGTGCTGGAGGTTCGGGTTCATGATGCGCCCGTAGCGGTGGTCGATCTCGGTCGCTTCTTGAAGCGCCATGCCGATGCCCCAGACCACGCCGCCGATCTCCTGGCTGTGCGACGCCTTCGGGTTGATGATCTTGCCGCAGGCCGTCACCTCGATGGCGCGGGTGACGCTGACCGCGCCGAGGTCGGGGTCTACCTTGACCTCGACGAACTGCGCCCCGTGCGCCATCGTCGCGTACTTCTGGCGCTCCGGCGAGGGCCTCGACTCGAAGGTCTCCGTGACCTCGGAGAGGTTGTTCCGCCGCATGACTTCGGGGATGTTCACGAACCGCGACGGGTCGCTCTTGAGACGCAGCCGGCCTTCGAGCATCTCTACGTCAGCGGCTGCTACCCCCTTCAGCGGCGAGGAAGCATCCTGGTTCGCTAACGTCAGCAACTTAGCAGTGACGGCGAGGGCCGCGCCGTGCACGGCCGAGCCGACGCTCGACGTCGTCTGAGAGCCGCCCTGCGCGGGCGCGCGCGGGAACTTCGTGTCGCCCAGCTCGAACTTCACCTGCTCGGGCCTGTTCCCCAGGTACTCGGCGGCGATCATGGTCATCACCGTGTAGGTGCCGGGGCCGATGTCACTGGTCGCGCTGGTGACGTGCGCCGTCCCGTCGATGCGATAAGTGATTTTGGCGCTGGCCGGCCGCTGGAACGCGCCCCAGACGCCGGTCGCCGTCCCCCACCCGACGAGGAGCCGCCCGTCGCGCATCGAGCGCGGCTCCATCTTGCGGTTCTTCCAGCCGAACTTCTCCGCCCCGAGCCGGTAGCACTCGCGCAGCGCCTTGCTCGAAAAAGGACGGCCGCTCTCGGGGTCCACCTCGGCGTAGTTGATGAGCCGCAGCTCCAGCGGGTCGATCTTGAGCGCGTAGGCCAGCTCGTCCATCGCGCATTCGAGCGCGAACATGCCGCTCACCGCCCCCGGCGCGCGCATCCACGTCGGCGTCGGGAGGTCCGTGGCGACGATCATCGTCGGCGCGAAGAGGTTCGGGCAGGCGTAGACCTGGCGCGTGAAGCCGGTCGTGTTGTCGTTGAACTCCTCGAAGGTCGAGCTGTTGTGCACGGCGTGATGGATCATCGCCGTGAGCTTCCCCGACGCTTCGGCGCCGAGCGCGATCTTCTGGATGGTGTAGGGGCGGTAGCCGTGGCCCGTGAACATCTGCGTCCGCGTGTAGACGACCTTGACCGGGCGCTTCAACTCGCGCGCCGCCATCGCCGTGAGCGCCGGGTAGTAGTTCGGCCGGAGCGACGCCCCGAAGGCCCCGCCGACGTAGGGCGAGACGACGCTCACGTTCGCTTCCGGCACGCCGAAGGTCGAGGCGAGGTGCGCGCGCACGCCGTAGACCTCCTGCGTCTTGTCGAAGATCGTGAGCTTGTCTCCCTGCCAGGCGGCGACGGCCGCGTGCGGCTCCATCGGGTTGTGGTGCTCGACGGGGATGCGGTACTCGGCCTCGACTCTGACGGCCGCGCTCTTCATCGCCTCTTCGGGGTTGCCGCGGGGTTTGGGCGGCGGCCCCTGCGAAGGCACGCGCGCGCGCTCGCGCACGGCTTCCGTGTCGGTCGTGTGCCGCTCCGCGTCGTAGGAGACCTTGACGAGGCGCGAGGCGTAGCGCGCCTGCTCGTAGGTCTCGGCGACGACGAGCGCCACGGGCTGCGCGTTGAAGTAGATTCTGTCCGACTGGAGCGCCCGGAAAGACTTGTCCTGCTCTCTGGCGTTCCGCGGCGGAGCGTACTCCGTGGAAGCCTTCGGCCCGAGCTTCGGCGCGTTCAGGTGCGTGAAGACGCGGACGACGCCGGGCGCGCGTTCCGCCTCGCGCGTGTCGATCTCCCTGATCCTGCCCTTCGCGACCGCGCCGAGCACGATGAAGCCGTAGGCGAGGTTCGGCGCGCGGAACTCGGCCGCGTACTTCGCCCTGCCCGTCACCTTCGCCACGCCGTCCACGCGGCTCATCTCTTTCCCGATGTATCTAGCCATCCCGTCACCTCCGTCCCGTCAGGCCAGCCTGCTCGCGCGCATCAGAGCGCGCACGACGGCCCGCTTCCCCAGTTCGACCTTGTAGGAGTTATGCGCCAGCGGCTTCGCGCCCGCGAGCGCCGCCTCGGCGGCCCGCCGGAAGCTCTCCTCCGACGCCGGCTTGCCGACCAGTGCGGCTTCCGCCTCGCGGCTGCGCCACGGCTTGTGCGCCACCGAGCCCAGCACGACGCGCGCCTGTTTGATCGCGCCGCGGTCGAGCTCGACCGCGGCGGCGACGGCGACGAGCGCGAAGGCGTAGGAGGCGCGGTCGCGCACCTTCAGGTAGTAAGAATTTTTGGCGAAGTTCGACTTCGGCAGCTCGATGGCCGTAATCAGCTCGCCGTGCGCGAGGTTGGTGTCTTGCTGCGGCGTGTCGCCTGGCAGGCGGTGGAAGTCATTGACGGGGATGGAGCGCTCGCGCCCGTTCGCCCCCCTGACCCTCACGACGGCGTCGAGCGCGTAGAGCGCGTTCGCCATGTCGCCGGGGTAGGTGGCGACGCACTTGTCGCTCCAGCCGAAGATGGCGTGGATGCGGTTCAACCCTTCGAGCGCGCCGCAGCCCGAGCCGGGCTCGCGCTTGTTGCACGGCATCGCCGTGTCGTAGAAGTACTGGCAGCGCGTGCGCTGCATCAGGTTCCCGCCGTTGGTCGCCATGTTGCGCAACTGCCCCGAGGCGCCCGCGACGATGGCCTGCGTGAGCAGCGGGTAGTTCCGACGTATCAAGGGATGGTTGGCCGTGGCGGAGTTGGTCGCCAGCGCCCCGATGGAGACGCCGCCGCGCGACTCCTTAATCTCGGTGAGCTTCAGGCGGGTCAGGTCCACCAGTTCGGTCGGGCGCTCCACGTCCTCCTTCATCAGGTCGAGGAGGTTGGTCCCGCCCGCCAGGAACTTCGCCCGCGGGTTCGCCGCGACCACGCTGGCGGCCCCGGCCGCGTCCGTTGCGCGCACGTACTTAAACGGTCTCATCGGCTCCCCACTCCTTCCTGACCCGCGCCAGCTCTTCCTCTTCCACGAAGCGCCAGGTGCGCGCCGACTCCCGGCCCGAGTGTGCCTCCCGGATGGCCGCGACGATGCCCGGGTAAGCGCCGCAGCGGCAGATGTTGCCGCTCATCCGCTCGCGTATCTCGTCGTCCGCAAGCTGTTTGACCGGCGCGGTCACGTCCTCCGTGACGTGGCTCACGTCCCCGCGCCGCGCCTCTTCGAGCAGGCCGACGGCGGAGCAGATCTGCCCCGGCGTGCAGTAGCCGCACTGGAAGCCGTCGTACTTGATGAAGGCCGCCTGCACCGGGTGCAGCTCGTCGCCCCTGGCGAGCCCCTCGACGGTCGTGACCTCCTTGCCCTCCACCTGCGCGGCGAGCGTCAGGCACGACAGCACGCGGCGGCCGTCCACGAGCACGGTGCAGGCCCCGCACTGCCCTTGGTCGCAGCCCTTCTTCGTGCCGGTCAGCTCCAGCCTCTCGCGCAGGGCGTCCAGGAGCACCACGCGCGAATCGAGCTCCAGTGTTTTGGCCGCGCCGTTGACCTTAAACGCGACGCGGACTGCGTTCTCCACAGCCGGCGCGGGAGCGAACACCGCGTCGGGCGAAGCGGCCAGCGCGGCGAGCGCCCTCTCCTTCTCAAGCAGCATCAGGGCGAACGCGCCGAGCCCGCCCGCGAACGTCTGCCCCAGGAAGGTGCGCCGCGCCTGCCCCACGTCGGTCAGCGTCGGCATCTCCTTCAGCAGCGCCTCCTCGTCGGCCGTCAGCTCAGGCCCCGAGGTCTCGTCGAAGTCGTCTTTCATTTAAGGATCCCCCTGACTGTGCCTAAACCGGTTTCCCGCCCCCGGAGGCTCACGGCGCGAACCTGCGCCGCATAGCTGCGGGAACATCAGTCCAAACCCTTCCCCTTAAGAAATTTGGACAGAAATCCGCGATCTCGAGGTTGTTCATATCCGACATCGGAAAGTGGGTGTTGCCGCGGATCCCTATCTCGGGCAGGTGCACGAGGGTGACGTCGCCGCCCCGGCGGTTCACGGCGTCCCGCCATCTCTTCGCCATTTCGAAAAAAATACGCCACTGCTCCTGTCCCGGGTTCGCGCTCGGCTTCTCTGGAATGTTGTCGCCGTAGTATAGATGACGATCGGTATCTTCGTGAACACCATGAAGTCCGACGTGGGCACGACGAGGGGCTTCAGCTCTCTGCCGCTCGCGCCCGTCCGGGGTCGTCTCCCAGGTCTTGGCGGACTGCCCGTGGCCGTGCCAGAAGACGAGCGGGAGTTTTCTGGCGTTCGCCGGGACCTGGTGGAAGACGTAAGCGTGGTCGCCGTGCAACGTCTGCCCCGCGGGGTCGGTGCCGGCGGGGTTGTACGCGCCCCCCGTCGGCCTCGTTCAGCACCGCGGCCCCTTTCCCCACCGTCCAATCACCCGAAAGTGCCCACTGATTGAGTCCCAACCGCGCGGGGGCGGCATAGACGCGACGCTTACCCAACACCGCGCCGCCCGGAGACGCAAAGTTCTCGGCGCGGTCATAGCCTACGTAGTTTTCCGGAGACTTCAAGCTGCCCCAATCGGCGGCGGCTTCGGCGCCACGGGCTTCGACCGAAACCAGTTCTTGACCGAGATCATCGACCCCGGTCTCGGCCAGCAGTCGTTGAATAACCTTTTCCGACTGTTCGTAATCGCCCTCGCCGAAATGATGATGTCGAACGCGCCCCTGCGCGTCTACGAAATAGAGGGCGGGCCAATAGTGGTTCTTGAAAGCACGCCATATCGCATAGTCGTTATCAACCGCGACCGGGTAAACGACCCTCATCTCCTTCGCGGCGGTGGCGGTTAATTTCTGCGGCCATTTTCCTACCTCTTGTCCGGTTCAAGTCAATGTCGTCACCGCCCCGGAGCGCGCTGCCTGACTTCCTGGATCGGCCAGCCGTTGCCATCCGGTGCCTTGTGATAACTCGGCCCCTAATCCTGTTCAGCGAGAGTTTGGACATAGGTTTTGCCGTAAGGGTAGAAGAGTTCCTTGCGGCCTTCCGCCCAGGCCGCTTTCAGTTCGGGCGCGGTGATGTCCCAATCCGGCCGGCATTTCTTTGTAACGGCACGCAGGTCTTGGCGGAGTTCTTCCACAGTGGGCCGCCCGAAGAACCAGTAGCCCATGTAGATTTTGTAAATGACAAGGCCCGGTTCGAGGACAATCGTCTGGGGGATCATAGGATTGTGGAGCGGGTCGGTGTATTCGGCGATGTCGAGGTCTTTTTGCACCTTGCGGCCCGGGTCGGAGAGGAAAGGCCAGTGGGCGCCGACGCCGCTGCGGTATTCGTTCGTCTCGGCGATGTTGTCGGTGCTGATCGTGACCAGCCGGCAGTAGCCGACCTCAAGCTCACGGTGGAGTGCAACAAGCCCTTCGGCCTGCCGGCGTTCTTTGGGGCAGAAGCCTCCGCGGCTGAGGACGAGCACCATCGGATCTTCTCCTTGCAGTTCGGAGAGCTTCCGGCGTTTCGTGGTGTGGTCGGGCAGCTCGTAGTCGGGGAAGACCGCCCCCGGAACAATGCCGGATCGCATCTGTCAACCACCTTTCTTGTCGAAACTGACAACCCTCAACGTGCGGCACTGCAAGCATCGAGTCCGACGGGGCGAGTTGAAAATGCGCACCGTCTTACCTCCGCCGGCGGGCTGTTCTGCGGGCTGCGTTGTCGGCCGACTTTACATCGTCAGAACGACTCGGAACTGTGCGTCGCCGCTCATCATTCGCGCGTAAGCCTCCGCCGCCTTTTCGAGCGGATAAGTCTCGATCATGGGGCGCACGCCGGTCAGTTCGGCGAAGCGCAGCGTGTCCTCGGAATCAGCCGGTGTCCCCGAGGCCCAGCCTTGAATCGTTCGGCTTCCGCTGATGAGCTGGATCGGCGTGACCTCGATGGGGTCAAAGTCCGCGCCTATGACCATGAGCTTGCCGTTCGGCCCCAGCCCGTCGATTAACTCGGACATTGCTTTCGAGCTCGGGGCCGTCGCTAAAATCACCTGTGCGCCGCCCATTTCTTGCAACGCTTTTGCTGCGCTCGTCGCTCTGCTATCGATGTACGAGGTCGCTCCGAGTTTCTTCGCGAACGCCGCGTTTTCGGGGCCGCGCCCGATAGCTGCGACCCTGTAACCGAACTTGTTCGCGAATTGAATTCCGAGGTGACCCAGACCGCCGACGCCCTGCACCGCGACAAGGTCGCCCGGCGACGCGCCGCTGTGCCGCAGCGCGTTGAAGGTGGTAATTCCGGCGCAGAGCAGCGGTGCTGCTTCGGCGTCATTCAGACTTTCCGGTATCGCGGCCAGTGCCTCCACGGGAGCCACCAAGTATTGCTGGTATCCGCCGTCATAGCTGATGCCCGGAATTTTCAGATTCCGGCAATTGCGAAAATCTCCGCGACGGCATGAGAGACACGCGCCGTCGTGACCGCCGTGCCAGCCGACGCCGACGCGCGCCCCCTTTGTCCAACCTGAAACACCGGCACCCACCTCATCTATGGTGCCGACGACTTCGTGCCCCGGAGCGCGGGGATACTGAATGCCGGGCCACAAGCCTTCTTTCGTGAGCGCGTCGCTGTGGCAGACGCCACAGGCCTGCACCTTGATCCGCACGTGTCCCGCGCCGGGGTCAGGAATCTCGCGCTCGACGATCTGGAAATCCGCTCCCGGTGCAGGAACCTGTGCCACCTGCATCAGCGCTACTGCGACTTTTGTCGTTGACATAAATCCTCCTTGGAATTTCTAGCCGTTGTTGAAGCGCTTCTTGCTACTTTCGTGTCCGTTTTCTACTAACCGTCGGCTCTTTCACCGCTCCTGCGACTTCAGACTATGAGCTCCTATAGAGCTTCTGGTCGGAGCGCAAGCTCACTTCCAGAGCACGTACCTGCCACCGTTGGTACAAATGATGACCAGATTCATCAGGACGAGCATGAGGTCGTAATGCCAGCCATACGTCTTTTCGCCCCAGAAGCCTGTGTGCCAGACGAAGACCTTGCGGTGAATAGCTCCCAGCATGACCAGTATCAGACCGAGCGCGGCGAGTTGCGTGAGCACGCCGAAGGCGACTCCCAGCCCGCCCGCAAGTTCCGCCGCGCCCAGAAACATTGTGAAGGCCGGGCTCATGCCGATGCTCTGCGCGCGGCCCTTCGGGTCTCTGAGGTGGCTCCAGCCGCTGGTGACAAAGATTGCCGCGACCATAAGCCGCAGCAGCAGCAAGCTGAGGTCAGTGAACTGCGCGAGTTGTGGGAACATCAGTATCTCCTCCCTTGCGCCTACGGGTTTCAGGTGCTCTCCTTTGGTCGAGTCCCATAGTCCGACACTCAGCCGGTTTCAGGATTGGGCCTTTTCCAAGTCGGTCATCGTGTGTTCTCCTATACGAAACTTGTTCATACACGTACCCGATGGGCGCTCACTCGGCCGTCACGACGAGCGGCTTCCCTTTTTCGACGACATACGTGGCGAGTTCCGCCCCGTTGCCGTTGCCGACGTTCTTCACCGCGTGGATCGTTCCGGCCGGGATGAACAAGACCTCGCCGGCCTTGAGCGTCACCGGCGGCCTGCCCTCGACCTGATACTCCAGCAAGCCTTCTATGGCATAGACGATCTCTTCGCCCGGATGGCTGTGCTTGGGGGCCACCACCCCGGGGGCGATATCGACACGTACCTGGACGACCTCGCGTCCCGGGACGCTCAGATCGTGCCGCTGGAGATCGGTGCGCTTGATTCCCGGCTGCTGCGCCAGCGCCGCGTGCAGCGCCAAACCGATTCCGACGATCAGCACCGCTACCGCCATGATTCGAGTCGTTTTCATGTGGAACTCCTTTCCTAGCTGCGAGATCGTCGGGGGGGGG
>JALZHT010000032.1:0-4871 GCA_030860645.1 Acidobacteriota bacterium | reverse complement strand
CGCCTAACGTCGCGCCTCGTCCGCCGCCTGACCCTGCACTACCGTAGCGACTTGAACGCCGCGCGCAGTTCCGCCGCGAACAGCTCCGGGTGCTCCCACATTGCGAAGTGGCCGCCCCGGTCGGCCTCGTGGAAGTAGATCAGGTTGGGGAAGGCACGCCGGGCCTACGTCTCCGGGTCTCGATAGACCTCCTCCGGAAATACCGTGATGGCCGGCGGGAGATAGTCCGACTCGACGAGGAGTGCGGCGTATTCCGTCCCCAGGTGGGTCGTGTTCCTCCACGTCGAGTAGGGCTGAATCGTCGTGAACGACCGGTCGGTGTAAGGCTGTATGTACCACGCCCCGCTCCGCGCATACAGGACTATCCGCTGGCCGGGCCGGGTGCCGTTGACTTGTCTTTCGACGGGGTCGAGCCTCTGCGCGCCGCCCTCATACGCTAAGGGGATGGTCGTGAATTCGATGGAGGGGACGGACTGCTGAGAGCGACAGCCGCCGTACATGAGGCAGACGAAGAGCAGCAGGAGAACTCTTTTGGGAAAGAGGTTTCCCGTGACCGGGTGCTCAAGTCCTGAACTTAGGCTTCTCATCGCGCTGTGACCGAGCGTCGGTAGTCACGTCCATGCGCGAAGGTTCATGGGTGGGACCAAACAGCAATAACCGGAGCGACCGGGAAGGAGGTTGACTGTAATGGAACGTCTCCGATTCGGCAAGTAACCAGGCAAGTTTCCGGGGCCGGATGATGTCGCGAAGGGCTGCCCCAGCTTCCCCGCGGAGCCGCCCGGCGATGGGCTTCGGAGGGAGCCCCGGGAGCTCGAAGACGTGAAGACCTACATGCGCGGGCTTGGAGCCTTATGAGGTTACGAATGGCCGTCGGGCGTGATCAATTTATGTGCAAACGCCGATCACTTTATGCGCACTGAAAATCACTTTATGTGCAAACCCACAAGGTCGCCTAAGAGGTGTCGGCGCAGGCGGTCGGGTTGTGTGTCGCGCGCGCGGCTGACGGATTCAGGCGTGATGGTGGCTTGCGATCCCTTGTCGCCGTGTTCACTCAAGTGCGAAGAGCTATAGGTCGTCGAGGAATTTCCGGCACTCGCCCGGTTCAATCTCCAGCGCGGCGTTCAGCAGCCCCTCGACCTTTTGCCACTCTTCGGCTCGTAACGCTACACACTAACGTGGGTTTCGGGGGGCGGGAACTGGTAAGGCGTTTTATAACGACTGTAAAATGCCCTGCAATTCGTCAACCGTTAATTGGTCCCAACCGCCGAGCGAGTTTTGCGCCTTGAGCTGATTGAGAAGCTCCAAGGCTCTCTGGAAATGTTCCCTCGCCTTTTTCTTATCGCCGAGTTTCACGTGAGTGAATCCGATGTATCTCAACGCCAGCGCCAGGTCGCGCCGCCCCGCCAAATTCTTTTCGTCCGTTTGCCTAAATGTTTCAAAGTAATCGGCTGTTTTTTGAAAGGCTTTGAGCGCGCCTTGCCAATCGCGCTGCTCATATTTCGCGTGGCCGAAGTGCGAGTAAACAACGGCTAAATCGTGTTGATAACCCCGGTTCATGGGTTCCCGTTCAAGAATTTCCAGAGAGATTTTTTCGGCCTTTTCAAGGGCTGAAATGGCTTCGGAAACCCTTTTCAAATTCGCATAGATCATGCCGAGTCGTGCATATGTCTTTGCCAGATTTTGTTTTGCCTGCACGTCTGCCGCGTCCAGTTCGACCGCCCTTTCAACCATTCGTAAGGCTTTGTTTAGGAACTGCAAAGAACGCTCATTGTTGATGTTTTCGTTGATCATACCCGCCAACATGTAAACTCTATAGACCGTTTGCTGGACGTTCGTATCGTTCGGATTCTCGGCGGCTAACTCATCGGCGAGCGCCGTCGCCTTTGCCATTTCCGTCTCGGCCTCCGGTTGTTTGTTGTCCCACGATAAAGAATGTCCGAGTTGCGAATAAGCGGTCGCCAAAAATAGCCGCGCCTCCTGCCTGTTCGGGTCGAGCCGTTCGAGCGCGGCGACGATTTCGCGCTCCAACGACGCGGCCATGTCGAATTGATAGTTGTTTGCTCCATAAACTTCGGCAAGCTCTAATTTGGTTTTCAGGTAAGCCATTTGCAGGTCCTGAGATTCGGGATTTTTCGTTAAGAGATTTTCGTATATCTTCAATGCCCCCGCGTAATCTTGCAGCGCGCCCTTGATGTCGTAACTGAAGCGGCGAATGTCGGCCAGGCCGCGAACATTCTCCGCGAGCAGGCGTTGATTCTCCGTCGTGTCCGGCAAATTTCGCCGAACCCGTTGTGCCTTTTCGTAACTCGCAATCGCGCCCGCAAAATCCCCCAGATTCGGCTTTCTCGGATTGCCTTGCAGGTCGCCCACCTTCTCGTAAGCCGAAGCGAGTTCGCTTTGCAAGAGCAGATCTCCGCCGGCTTCCTGCGCCAAACTGTTCAGGTATTCCAAAGATTGAACGACGAGGGCTTGTCTGGCCTCGGTCGAGCCTTGCAACCGTTCGATCTTCGGGGCGATGTCCGTCAACAGCGCGTTCGAGAGTCGGCGCACGTCATTGAATCGCCGCTCGGCGCGGTCGCGCTCGCGGCGCGCGACGTTCGCCTGCCACAGCGCGGCGGCGAGGCCGACGACGAGCGAGAGTGCGACGAGGAACACGGCGGCGACGCCCACCTTATTGCGCCGGACGAACTTCCCGGCGCGGTAGGTGAAGGAGTCTTTCTGCGCCCGGACGGGCCGGCCGTCCAGGTACCTTTGAACGTCCTCGGCGAATTGTGCGACCGAGGCGTAGCGGCGGGCGGGCTCTTCGCGCCTCGCCATCGCGATGATGTTTTTCAGCTCGGCGCTGACAGATTTTCGGCCGGCGGCTTTCCGCCCGGCGCGCGCCTCTTCGTGATTCGTCGGCAGATTCGTCGCGACTGTTTTCCGCCGCCCGCCGCTCTCGCTCCTCCAGCCGCCGACCGCCGGCCGCCCGCCCGACGACGGCCGCGCGCCGTGCAGAAGCTCGTCGAGCAGCACGCCGAGCGAGTAGACGTCGCTGGCCGTCGTGATCGAAGCGCCGAGCACCTGTTCGGGCGAGGCGTACTCGGGGGTGAACGCATGCAAGGTGGTCTGCGTGTGTTCGTCGCCGTGTTCCGCGCCGAGCAGTTTGGCGATGCCGAAGTCGAGCAGCTTCGGCACGCCTTCGGACGTGACGAGGATGTTCGAGGGCTTGATGTCGCGGTGGACGACGAGGTGCTGGTGCGCGTAGCTGACGCCGCGACAGACGGCGAGGAAAAGCCTGAGCCTCTCGCCGGTCGAAAGGTTGTGCTCGCCGCAGTATGCGTCAATGCGCACGCCTTCGACGTACTCCATCACCAGAAACGGCTCGCCGTCTGTCGAGACGCCGCCGTCCAAGAGGCGCGCGATGTTCGGGTGGTTGAGCGAGGCGAGAATCTGCCGCTCGCGTCGGAAACGGCGGGTGAGGTCGGGGGTGGCGAAACCGCGCCGCACGAGCTTGAGCGCGACCTTCTGCTGAAACTCTCCGTCCGAGCGTTCGGCGAGGAAGACCGCGCCCATCCCGCCGCGCCCGATCTCGCGCAGAATCTTGTAGGCCCCGAGGCGCCGGTTCTCTAACTCCTCGCCCGCGCCGTCCGCGAGCAGGTCGGCGGCCAAGACGAACGCCGGGGCTTCGATGAAGTCCTCGGACGGGGTCTCATGAACGAGCAGCGATTCGACTTCGCGGCGCAAGTCGGCGTCGCCCGCACAGGCGCGGTCGAGTAGAGGGCCGCGCTCCGCCGGCTCGCGTTCGAGCGCGGCGTCTAAGAGTTCCTCAATCTGCCGCCACCGTTCAGCCTTCATCGCCCTTCCCGCTCAAGTTCGCCGCCGTCATCGACACTACCGCTCAACTCGCGGTGCAGCCACATCTTGGCGACGCGCCAGTCACGCATCACCGTCTTGTCCGAGACGCCGAGCGCCTCGGCCGTCTCCTCGACGCTGAGGCCCCCGAAGAAGCGCATCTCCACAACACGACTCTTCCTCTCGTCAACCGCGGCGAGCCTCACGAGCGCCTCGTCGAGGGCGACCAACTCCGCCGCCGCCTCTTCGGGCGACATCCGCGCTTCGTCGAGCGACAGCTTGTGAACGAGCCCCCCGCGCTTCGCCGCCGCGCGCGCGCGCGCGTGATCCACGAGGACGTGTCGCATCAACTGCGCCGCCAGCCCGAAGAACTGCGCGCGGGTCTGCCAGCTCACGCGCCGCTGGTCGACGAGGCGCAGGTACATCTCGTTGACGAGCGCCGTCGGCTGCAAGGTGTGGCCGGGGCGCTCGCGCCGTAGGTGGTCGCGCGCCAGCCGCCGCAGTTCGTCATAGACGAGCGGCATCAGTTTGGCGGGCGCGTCCCGGTCGCCATCGCTCCAACTGAGAAGTAGCTCCGTGACGTCGTGCGGCGGGAGGTTACTCACACTGCCTCCTAAATAAAAGCGGATTTTACGCCCGACACAGGACACCGCGAGATTTTTTTTCCCGCGTGGGAGTTTCCGCGCCTGCTTCCCGCTTTAGCTTATCGGAGGAGCAATTCGAAGCATGGGCGGCTCTGCTTGCGCCCACACCCCGCGCGTCGTTCCCCGGCCCACCTCCCTCCTTCACCCGCAGGACGCGACGCACCCGGCAGCCCCAAGGAGATTGACCATGCCTAACCTCATTCGCCCCCTTCCCACTTTGACGATAGTGTCGGCGCTCGGCCGCGGGCTGTTGCCGGGCCGTCGGGCGCTCGCCCTCCTACTCGTACTCCTCCTGTTCACGCAGGCAATCGTCCCCCCGACCATGGCCTCTTCACACGCCTCTTTACCGGGCGGCACGACCGCGGCCCGGCGGCCGGCGTCGCGGCGCGCGGC
>JALZHT010000419.1 GCA_030860645.1 Acidobacteriota bacterium | reverse complement strand
GTCGAACTCCTTCTGCCCCGCGCCGAGCAGCAGCGTCCCCGTCAGCGTCCGCCCGAGCGCGGCCGCCGCCGTCTCCGAAGTCCTGTGGCGGCGGGCCGCCTCGGCCACCGTGCGGGTCGTGACGGCCGCCATGCAGCGAATCTGCCCGTCGTCGGCCGTCGCGCGCACGAGCGTGTCGGCCGCCCCCCCGTTCGTGTCTTTAATCATCTCTTGGTTAAAATTCCGCCCCCGATTTCGACGTAAAAGAGCAGAGCTTAGATGAAAACGTGTGCCTTCGTACTGTCCACGTGAAACTCCCCGCACAAGTGAAAACTACGCTTTTGGCGACGGGCGGCGGCTTAAGGTAAAATCTCAAAGTGCCGGCTCTAATGGGCTGATTTTAAACTGAGCCACAATATATTGGGTCAGCCCCTTGACAGATGGATTCGGGTGGACTATAGTGCGCTCCGCTTGAGACGGGACGGTAGACGGGCGGCAGGCGGCTCCCGAAGCGGCTGCCCGCGCAAGGAATTTCTCGCCCCGCGTCAGCCCAGCCGCAAAACGCAACGACATCCGAGACTGAGACGGCGCGCCGAGCGCCGAGTTTTTTTGAGACCCTTAGTTTACCGCCTCGCACCCCCCACGAGTGCGAGAAAGGCGAAAAGAAGGATGAGCACCGTAATCGAGCCGAATGCCCCGCAGGGAACCCCCGCGCCGCCGGGCATCAGCGGCGCGCGCACCGCCCCGGCCGAGGCCCTCGGCCTCAACGCCCGCCGCGTCATCGCCAAGCGCTACAGCCTGAAAGACCTCGCCGGCAACCCCGTCGAGGAGTGGTCGGACATCGTGGCGCGCGTCGTCGGCCACGTCTCGACGGCCGAGGCGGACGCCGCGCGGCGCGACGAGTTCTACGCCGTGATGAGCGGCATCATGCTGCGGCGCGAGTTCGTGCCGAACACGCCGTGCCTCGTCAACGCGGGCAAGCCCGCGGGCCAGCTCGCCGCCTGCTTCGTCCTCGACGTTCCCGACTCCATCGCCGGCATCATGAAGACGGCGACCGACGCCGCCATCATCCACCAGACGGGCGGCGGCACCGGCTTCACCTTCGAGAAGCTGAGGCCCGCCGGCGCGATGGTGCGCTCGACCTACGGCGTGGCCTCGGGGCCGGTCTCGTTCATGAACATCTTCAACACGACGACCGACACGGTGAAGCAGGGCGGGGTGCGCCGCGGCGCGAACATGGGCATCATGCGCGTCGACCACCCCGACCTCCTGCGCTTCATCCACGCCAAGAACGACCAGCACAGCCTGACCAATTTCAACATCTCGGTGACGGTCACGGACGAGTTCTTCGCGGCGGTCGACAACAAGGAGTGGTATCAGCTCTCCTTCGGCGGCGAGGCGTGGGACGAGCCCGTCTTCGACCCCGTGCAGGACGGCCCCTACGCCGTCTACCGCACCTCCGGCGGCGAGACGGTCACGTTCCGCGACCGCGCCGCCTTCATGGAGGCCGAGCGCGCCGGGCTGCTCGAACGCTGCACGCGTGAGGAGCCGCCGCGGCCGGGCATGATCTACGCGCCCGACGTGTGGAACCGCATCGTCGCCTCGGCCCACCGCTACGCCGAGCCGGGCGTCATCTTCATTGACGAGGTCAACCGCCACAACCACATGATCGCCTCGATGGGGCCGATCTACGCCACCAACCCGTGCGCCGAGCAGGCCCTGCACTTCAACAACTCGTGCAACCTCGGCTCCATTGACCTCGCCAAGTTCTACGACGCCGGGACGCGGCTCGACTGGGGGCGCCTGGCCGAGACGACCCGCTGGTGCGTCCGCTTCCTCGACAACGTCATAGACACCTGCGCGTGGCCGCTCCCCGAGATTGACGACGTGGTCAAGCGCACGCGCCCCGTGGGACTCGGTGTGATGGGCTTCGCCGACCTCTGCATCCAGCTCAAGGTCAAGTACGGCGACCGCGAGTCGATTGATCTGATGGACGAGGTGATGTCCTTCGTGCGGCGCGAGGCGTGGGCCGAAAGTTGCCGCCTCGGCGCGGAGAAGGGCGTCTTCCCCGAGTACCACCCGAACCAGGAAGCTTACGACCGCTTCCTGCGCGAGGACATCGGCCTGCCCGAGGGCGTCGGGCTGACGCCGCGCAACTACGAGACGACGACCATCGCGCCGACCGGCACCATCTCGCTCGTCGCCGAGTCCTCCTCGGGCGTCGAGCCGAACTTCTCCTGGGCCTACGTCCGCCGCGACACGCTCGGCAAGCGCACCTACGTCCACACGCTCGCCGCGCGGGCGCTCGGGATTGACGTTGACCAGACCGACCAGGCGTCCATCGACCGCGCCGCCGAGTACGTCGTCGAGCACGAACGGGAGCTGCCCGACTACTTCGTCTCGGCGATGTCGATCACGGCCGAGCAGCACGTCTACGTGCTCGCGGCCGCGCAGCGCCACGTTGACAACGGCGTGTCGAAGACCTGCAACGGCGCGCGCGACGACACCGTCGAGTCGGTCGACCGCCTCTACCGCCTCGCCCGCGAGCTGGGCTGCAAGGCCGTCAGCTACTACCGCGACGGCTCGCGCGACTCGCAGGTGCTCTCGACCGTGAAGGGGGCCGAGGCCAAGGGCGAGGTCGCCTGCGACCCGGCCATCACGACCGAGGCCACGACGACGGAGGCGGCCGCCGCCGAAGAGTCCGCGGCGGGAGAGACTGCCGTCTCGTCCCCGGCCGTCAGGACGACGGAGACGGGCGACGTGGTGCGCGTCGAGCGGCCGCGCGAGCTGCGCGGCTTCACGTGGCAGATCCCCTTCGACGGGCAGAACCTCTACGTGACGGTCAACCACGACGGCCGGGAAATCCTCGAAGTCTTCGCCACCGGCCCGATCTCGGGCGGCGTGGGGCTTCTGGCCTCGAAGATGCTGCGCGGCGGCTTCGACGCGCGCGAGGTGGCCCGCAGCCTCAACAAGGTGACGGGCACGCACTCGGTCTGGTTCAACGAGCGGCTGCTGACCAGCCCCGAGCAGGCGGTCGCCGAGTGCATCATGCTCACCTCGCGCCGCATGCAGAACCAGCCCGACTCGGCGCGCGCTCTCGCCTACCAGCAGCCCAAGATTTCGGTCGGCGTGCCCGACGACGCCCGCCCCGCCCGCAACTTCTCGCTCATCAGCGAGTGCCCCGAGTGCCACGGCCAGCTCGAACACGCCTCGGGCTGCGACTTCTGCCGCGACTGCGGCTACTCGAAGTGCAAGTAGCCCCGCGTCGCGGTTAAGGGAAGACGCGGGCCCCGCCCGCCACGGACGAACGCCGGTGTGTCGCTGCGAAGCCCACACCGGCGTTTCCGTTCAGGGCCGGCGTCTTCCATCCCTCGCATCGGTGCGGAAGCTGCGCTAGATTAGGCCGCGAATTAATGGCCCGAGGGTGGAACCTTTTCCGCCGCGGCGTGTCAGAGGGGAGGGTGTCATCCGTCAGGAGGCCCCCGGTGAGTTGCCCCCGCCCGCCGCAAGTCTCCCGCGCGCGGGCGTTCTAACGGCGAGGCGCGTCCTCTCCCTGGCCGTGCCGTGAATCCTGAACAGACCGCGAGGCCCCGATGATTCGTTTAAGAAAAGCCGCCGCTTGGCTCCTAATCCTCCAACTGGCCGCGGGCGCGTTCGCGACGCCCGCGCCCGCCGCGCACCCGAACGCGATGAACGAACACGAAGTGACACAAGACGACGAAGACGAGGTCGCCGCGCAGGGCGGGCCGGAGGGCCTACGCTTCCGCCTGAGCGAGGGCGCGGAGGCGTCCGAGCCGGCCGGGCCGCGGCCCACGCCCGCGCCCGCTGAGAGGCTTTCGGAGGGCGAGACGGCGAAGGTCTTGCAAAGACTCCCGCCGCTGAAGGCCGAGGCGGGCGACGAGCAGGAGTTCGCGCTGCGCGAGGGGTCGCTGCCTGCGCCGCGCGCGGGGGCGACCGTGTTGGCGGCGTTCCCGGCCGCGGAGGCGCGGGT
>JALZHT010000418.1 GCA_030860645.1 Acidobacteriota bacterium | reverse complement strand
CGCCACGCCCCGGGCGCGATTCGCGACGCGGCGAGTTGGACGCCGGCCGCACGCAGCCTCTCCGGCAAGCCCTCGCCCGCTTCGTCCAGGGCGTTGACGCGGAAGGCGGCGGGCGCGTTCGCGTTGTTGGCGCGGGCGAAGGCTCGCGCCTCGTCCATGCCGAAGGCGTCGGCCCAGCGTGCGAGGAGCCAGGCGGGGTGCGAGGTCTCGACGGCGGCGCGTTCGAGCGGGTCGGCGATGGCGGCGGCCGGGTCGAAATCCTTCTCGCGGGCGGCGCGGCGCAGCACGGCGTTGACGAAGGGCGCGGCCGAGCGGAGCCGCGCGCCGTGGACGAGGTTGACCGACTCGTTGACGGCGGCCCGCGCGGGGACGCGCGTGAGGAAGCGCAGTTGGTAGAGGCCGAGGCGCAGGGCGCGGCGGACGGGCGCGTCGAGTGTCGAGGCTTCGCGACCCGCGAAATGTTCTGCCGCGCGGTCGAGCCACAACTGCCGGCGCAGCACGCCGAGCACCAGCTCGTAGCAGAGCGCGCGGTCTTCCGCGGAGAGTCCGACGCCGGCCAACAGCGGCGCGGCGAACGCGCCCTCCTCCTCGACCCGCCGCAGAATCTCGAAGGCCGCCCGCCGCGCGGGAGCCGCGACGCCGCCGCCCTGCCCTCCCTGCTTCCCTCGACGCTTAACGACGCGCACCCGCCCGCTCATTTCAGTGTATAGGTACTGTGATTCAATGTTGGAGAGACTGTAGGGGCAGGGCTTGTCCCTGCCCGCTGCGCTTTAATAGATTCAACGTCGAGCCTGATTAAACTTGAGCGGGCAGGGACAAGCCCTGCCCCTACAGTTTTCACGAACCCAGACGCTCGCCCGCCTCGACGCGCGTCCCGTTGATGAAGTCGCGCGCGCTCATGCGCTGTTTGCCTTCGGGCTGCACTTCCCGCAGGCGCAGCGCGCTTGCGCCGCCGCAGGCCGCGACGAGTTCGTCGCCGCGGGCCGAGATGATTTCGCCCGGCTCGACATTCGCGTGCGCCGCGCCCCCGGCGTCGGAAGGCTCGGCGCTCCAGACGACGAGCCGGCGGCCCTTGCAGAAGGTGTAGGCGTTCGGCCACGGCTGGAAGCCGCGGACGCGGCGTTCGATGGCGGCGGCGTCGAGCGTCCAGTCAATCAGCCCGTCCTCCCTTTTGAGGATGGGTGCGTGCGTGGCCGCGGCGTCGTCCTGCGGGCGCGGCTCGATCTCATCAATGCGGTCGAGGGTCTCGGCGAGCAAGTCCGCCCCAAGACGGGAGAGGCGTTCGAGGAGTTGCGGCGCGGTCTCTTCATCTTTAATCGGCTCCGCGCGCTGGAGGAGGATTGCCCCGGTGTCGAGACCTTCGTCAATGAGCATCGTCGTCACGCCCGACACGCCCTCGCCCCGGACGATGGCCCAGTTGACGGGCGCGGCCCCGCGGTACTTCGGCAGCAGGGAGAAGTGGACGTTGAGGCACCCGCGGCGCGGCGCGCTCAGGAATGATGCCGGCAGGATGCGGCCGTAGGCGACGACCACCGCCGCCTCGGCCCCGTGCGAGCGGAACAGTTCGAGCGCCTCCGGGGTCTTAATCTTCGCGGGCTGATACACCGGCAGCCCCCGCGCCAGCGCGAACTCCTTGACCGGCGAGGCCCGCAAATGCTTGCCCCGCCCCGCCGGCCTGTCCGGCTGCGTCCACACGGCCGCCACCTCGTGCCCCTCCTCGACGCACCGCCTCAGCGTCGGCACGGCGGACTCGGGCGTGCCCATGAAAACGATTTTCATAAAGTGCAGAATGCAGAGTGATGAATTCTTTTATCTTTTGAGCTTCGCGGTCTTGATGGAAGCGACGAACATCGCGATTAACTCGTCGGTCTCTTTAATAAGTTCGCGCAATTTATTCTCTGTCACGACGCCGCCTTCTATAGTCAACTCAAGCCAGTAGGCCGTCTCCTCAAGCTCCTGTAAGCCGCCCTCAATCTTGCTGACAAATTCGGCAACGGAACGGGCGCGCATTCCTTCGCGGTAATGCGCGCCCGCTGACGTGCCACTCCGCAACATTTGCCGGCCTAACACCTGAGCCTCTGTTGTTTTGGGCAGAGCGCAATACAGGCGCAGAATACGCAACGCGTACTCCTTCGTCCGCGCCTGTAAATCGTAAACTTTCTTACCCACACATTCTGCACTCCGCACTCTGCATTCTGCACTTGCCCTAGATTGCCCCCCTTTGTTCCTTGTTCGTGTAGCCGGGGCGGATTTTTTCGGAGACGACTTTGGCCTGCATGAAGAGGCCGAGGTAGTCGCGGCCGCCGGCCTTCGAGTCGGTGCCCGACATGTTGAAGCCGCCGAAGGGGTGGACGCCGACGAGCGCGCCCGTGCACTTGCGGTTCAGGTACAGGTTGCCGACGTGGAACTCGCGCGCGGCGCGTTCGAGCTTCTCCGGGTCGTTGGTGTAAACCGCGCCGGTCAGCCCGTACTCCGTGTCGTTGGCGATCTGGAGGGCCTCGTCGAAGCTCGAAGCCTTGATGCAGGCGAGCACCGGCCCGAAGATTTCCTCCTGCTCGACGCGCGCGCCGGGCTTCACGTCGGCGATGACCGTGGGTTCGATGAAGAAGCCCTGCTCGCCGTCCGAGCCTCCGCCGGCGACGAGGCGGCCGCCGTCCTCCTGCCCCCCCTCGATGTACTGGTTGATGGTCTTGAAAGCCTTCTGGTTGATGACGGCGCTCATCGTCGTCGAGGGGTCGAGCGGGTCGCCGACTTTAATCTTCGCCGTGCCCTCGACGATCTTCCGCACCACCGAGTCGTACACGTCCTGGTGGATGATGGCGCGCGAGCAGGCCGAGCACTTCTGGCCCTGGAAGCCGAAGGCCGAGGCGACGACGCCGGCCGCCGCGTCGTCGAGGTCGGTGTCCGCGTCAACGACGATGGCGTCCTTGCCGCCCATCTCGGCGACGACGCGCTTGATCCAGATTTGACCCTTCTGCGCCTTCGCCGCGCGCTCGTTGATGCGCAGGCCGACCTCCTTCGACCCCGTGAAGGCGACGTAGCGCGTCTTCGGGTGATCCACGATCACGTCGCCGACCTCGCCGCCCGCGCCCACCATGAAGTTGACGACGCCCGCGGGCATCCCGGCCTCTTCCAGAAGCTCGAAGAACTTGTAGGCGATGGCCGGCGCGTCGGACGAAGGCTTGAGGACGACGGTGTTGCCGGTGACGACCGAGGCGACGGTCATGCCGGCCATGATGGCGAGCGGGAAGTTCCAGGGCGGGATGACGACGCCGACGCCGAGCGGGATGTATTCGAGCCGGTTGTCCTCGCCCTCGATGCGGGCGAGCGGCTGCGGCCCGGCGTAGCGCAGCATCTCGCGCGCGTAGAACTCGCAGAAGTCAATGGCCTCGGCGGTGTCGGCGTCGGCCTCGGGCCAGGACTTCGCCACCTCGTGGATCATCCAGGCGGAGAAGTAGTGGCGGCGCTCGCGCAGCAGCGAGGCGACGCGGAAGAGGAGGTCGGCGCGCTGCTGCGGGGGCGTGCGGCCCCACGTCTGGAAAGTCTCGTTGGCGCGCTCGACGGCGGCGCGCGCCAGCTCGGCGTCGGCCTTGTGGAAGCGGCCGACGACCTCGGTCTTGCGCGCCGGGTTATAGCTTTCGAGGAAGTTGCCCGTCACGACGCGCTCGCCGCCGATGACGAGCGGGTACTCGCGCCCCAGTTCCCCGCGGACGCGCTCCAGCGCCTCGCGCATGGCGCGCGCGTTCTCCTCCCTCGTGAAGTCCGTGAATTTCTCGTTGCGGAATTCGTCCTGCTGCATCTGCTGCATAAGCTGCTCCTTAAAGAAGTGATGAATGCGAGGCGGGAGACGGAAAGCGGCCGTCTCGTTTCAACCTGTAGCGCGCCACGTCGAACTTTGCATTTCCTTCATGCTAACACACGGCAAAACAGTACCGCGAGCGGTAGCGGGCGGGTTGAGTCTGGTTAACGCTCAACC
>JALZHT010000417.1 GCA_030860645.1 Acidobacteriota bacterium | reverse complement strand
GGGCGTGAGGGGGGCGCGGGCGGGACGCGCTCGTCCGGCGGCGGCGAAGACACGCCGGTTGATGACCTCGACTGGCCGGAGTTCATCGCCGGATAATTCACCACCGAGTCGGGAAATTTTTGATTTGAGATTTTTGATTGGCGATTGGAAGAACAGGCCGCCGTTACCGCCTTCCAATCGCAAATCTAAAATCAAAAATTCTAACTGTGTCTCTGCGCCTCGGTGGTGAATCCCTCCGCCCCGGATCGGGATTCATCGCGCCGGATTCAGTCCAAAATTCGGAAACCTCGCGGCGCGCGTTGCGTAATAACTCTGTCCCGTGTCCGAGAACGTCCGTTGCCAACTTCCTAACCGGCCGAGTCACTTCGCACAGAGGTTTACAGTCATGCACACGCGAAACACGAACGATTCCCTCGCGGGCGGGGCGCTCACGCTCCGCCTCATCGCCGACGCCTTCGCGCTCCTGCTCTTCGGTAGCCTGATGATGCTCGCGCCCGCGGCCCCGGCCGCGGCGCGGCAGTCCGGCCCGCCGCCGCTCATTGACCGCCAGCTCTTCTTCGGCGACCCCGAGATCGCCGGCGCGCGGCTCTCGCCCGACGGCAAGTTCATCGCCTTCGTCAAGCCCCTCAACGGCGTGCGCAACATCTGGGTCAAGCGCACCGAGGAGCCGTTCGACGCGGCCCGGCCCGTCACGGCCGACACCAAGCGCCCCATCCCCGCCTACTTCTGGAGCGAGGACGGCAAGTACATCCTCTTCGTGCAGGATCAGGGCGGCGACGAGAACTTCAACGTCTACGCCGTCGACCCCGCGGCCAAGCCCGCCGCCGGCCAGCAGGTGCCGCCCGCGCGCAACCTGACCGACGCCAAAGAAGTGCAGGCCGCCATCTACGCCGTCCCCGAGAGCGAGCCGGACGCCATCTACGTCGGCCTCAACGACCGCGACAAGGCTTGGCACGACCTCTACAAGGTGAAAATCTCGACCGGCGAGCGCACGCTCCTGCGCAAGAACACGGAGCGGCTGACGGGCTGGGTCTTCGACCTCAAGGATCAGCTCCGGCTCGCCACGCGCGCGGCCGAGAACGGCGACACCGAGGTGCTCAGGGTCGACGCCGACGGCTTCAAGAAAATCTACACCTGCAACGTCTTCGAGTCGTGCGGCCCCGTCCGCTTCCACAAGGACGGCCGGCGCGTCTACATGGAGACGAACAAGGGCGACGTGGATTTGACGCGCCTCGTCCTCCTCGACCCCGAGACGGGCAAGGAGGAACTCGTCGAGGCCGACCCCTCGAACCGCGTCGACTTCGGCAGCGCGTTCTTCTCCGACGTGACCGACGAGATCGTCGCCACCATCTACAACGACGACCGCGTGCGAATCTACTGGAAGGACAAGGAATTCGAGGCGGACTACAACCACCTGAAGAGGGAGCTGCCGGGCAAGGAGATCAATTTCGTCTCGAAGACGAAGGACGAGCGGCTCTGGCTCATCGCCGCCAACAGCGACACCGACCCCGGCTCGACCTACCTCTACGACCGCCCGACGAAGAAGCTCACGCTCCAGTACCGCATCCGCGAGAAGCTGCCGCGCGAGCACCTGGCCGAGATGAAGGTCATCCGCTACAAGTCCTCGGACGGCCTCGAAATCCCGGCCTACCTGACTCTGCCGAAGGGCATCCCGGCGAAGAGATTGCCGCTCGTCGTCGTCCCGCACGGCGGCCCGTGGGGGCGCGACTCGTGGGGCTACAACCCCTTCGCGCAGTTCCTCGCCAACCGCGGCTACGCCGTCCTCCAGCCCAACTTCCGCGCCTCGACCGGCTTCGGCAAGAAGTTCATCAACGCCGGCAACAACGAGTGGGGCCAGAAGATGCAGGACGACCTGACGTGGGGCGTCAAGCACCTCGTCGCCGAGGGCATCGCCGACCCGAAGCGCGTCGGCATCATGGGCGGAAGTTACGGCGGCTACGCGACGCTCGCCGGCCTCGCCTTCACGCCCGAGGTCTACGCGGCCGGCGTCTCCATCGTCGGCCCGTCGAACCTCATCACGCTCTTGAACTCGATCCCGCCCTACTGGGAGTCGATCCGCAAACTCTTCACCGAGCGGATGGGCGACCCGGCGACGCCCGCCGGCCGCGCGCAACTCGAACGCCAGTCGCCTCTGAACTCGGCCGCCAAGATCAAAGCGCCGCTCTTAGTCATCCAGGGCGCGAACGACCCGCGCGTGAAGAAGGCCGAGAGCGACCAGATCGTCGTCGTGCTGCGCGAGCGCGGCTTCCCCGTCGAGTACCTCGTCGCGCCCGACGAGGGGCACGGCTTCGCGCGCCCCGTCAACAACATGGCGATGTTCGCCGCCTCCGAGAAGTTCCTCGCCAAGCACCTCGGCGGGCGCTTCCAGGAAGACATGACGCCGGAGACGGCGACGCGCCTGAAGGAGATCACGGTGGACGTGAAGACGGTCGAGTTGCCGAAGAAGGTGGAGGCCGCCGCGGTCGGGCTGCCGAAGCCGGTCGCCGACCTGAAGCCCGGCACGACCAGCTACAAGGCCGGCATCGCCGTGGCGGGTCAGAACCTCCCGATGACGGTCACGACCGAGGTTAAGGAGGAGGGCGGCCGCTGGGTCGTCAACAGCACGGCGAAGGCCGCCGCCTTCGGCGAGATGGTGGACAAGACGACCTACGAGAAGGGCAGCCTCGTCCCCGTCGCGCGCTGGATCAGCCAGGGGCCGGTGGTGGTTGACCTCCAGTTCAAGGATGGGAAGGCCACGGGCACGCTGACCGTCAGCGGGCAGGCCAAGCCCGTCTCGGTCGAACTCGGCGGGCAGCTCTTCGCCGACGGGGCCGGCGCGCACCCGTCGCTGGCCGCGCTCCCACTGGCCGAGGGCTACACGACGACCTTCCGCAACTTCGACGTGCAGGCGCAGAAGGTGAAGCTGATGCAGCTCAAGGTGGCGGGGGCCGAGCGGGTGACGGTGCCGGCCGGCACCTTCGACGCCCTCAAGCTCGAAATCACCTCGGCCGAGGGCGACGCCGACAAGACGACGGTCTGGGTCGACAAGGCGACGCGTCAGGTCTTGAAAGTCGTCGCCGTCCTCCCCGCCATGAGCGGCGCGGTCATCACGTCGGAACTGACGCAGTAAGAACAGGCGGAAGCCCGACCGCGAGGGAAGGGCGGGGAACCGGGGCTAGAGAATGGAGGCCGGGGGCTTGCTAAATACAAGTCTCCGGCCTCTAGCCTTTTCTCTTTTGCCCTTCCCGCGGCGCGGGCTTTTTGCTATATAGGCTGTACGCTTTCGTGACTTAAAACCGTTCTCCGCCTCGCGACCCGGGGTGCAGTGTTCGCGCGCGCCGCCCGCGTGTAAGCGGGCCGGCGGCCCGGCGGCGGCCGTGGCGTGCCGTTTGCTATGGGCCAGGTGTGGCTCCATCAAAAACCCCGGACACGTCCGGGGTCGTTTCAGAACAGACGGGCGCGGGCCGCGGGAGGCCCGGCGCACCGGAGGGAGGCTGAACTATGTTGACGATTTTAGGTTGGATCATCTTCGGCTTGATCGCGGGGATCATCGCGAAGGCGATCATGCCGGGCAAAGACCCCGGCGGCGCGATCATCACCATCCTGCTCGGCATCGTCGGCGCGGTCATCGGCGGCTTCATCGGCCGCGCGCTCTTCGGCTACGGCCGGGGCACGGACGGCGGCGACATGAGCGAGCCGGGCTTCATCATGAGCCTCATCCTCGCCGTCGTCGGGGCTATCATCGTCCTCGCCGTCTACCGGCTCATCAAGGGCCGCAGCATGCGGGTCTAAAAAACGGGTGCCCGGCGTCGGGTCTCGGGTGCCGGGAAAGGCAAAGTGTCTTTCGCCCGGCACCCGAGACCCGACGCCCGGCACCTTTCGGGTGCCGAGCATGACGGAAGAGGGAGTCCTTGAGCGCGTCGTCAGGCTGGGGTTCGGCGGCGACCGGCGGCGCTTCGAGGAGTTCTGCCGGAGGC
>JALZHT010000031.1 GCA_030860645.1 Acidobacteriota bacterium | reverse complement strand
GGAGGAGGATGACGGCCGCACCGGCTATCATCCTCCTCTGTCTTTAACTCGAAACCCGAAACGCGTAACTCGAAACTTAAATTCAGTTCGTGTTGAGCAGGCCCGCGAGGCACGCGGTCAGCTCCTCGGGGCGGACGGGCTTGAAGAGGTAGACGTCGGCGCGCTCGGAGGCGTCGGCAGGGGCGGCCGTCTGGTCGGCCCCGCTGAGGAGCACGACGGGCAGCCCCGCGAGCTTCGGGTGGCGGCGCAGGAAGCGGCACAGTTCGTGGCCGCCGAGGTGCGGCATGACGGCGTCGGTGACGACGGCGTCGAAGGCCGAGGAGAGCGCGGCCTTCATCGCTTCGAGGCCGTCGGCGGCGGCGACGACCGAGTAGCCGGCGCGCCGCAGGACGACTTCGAGGTAGCGGCGCAGCGCGCGGTCGTCCTCGGCGAGCAGGACGGTGGCGGTGCGCGAAAGTGCGGGGACGGGCGGGAGCGCCGAGGGGGCAGCGTTGTCAGGGGTCGTGTTCATCGCGTCGGAGGTTTCAGAAGCGTTACCCGGCGGCGGCCCCGCGGGGAAGAGCCGTCGCCGCACGGATGTGTGCAAGGCACGTGCCCCGGGGTCGGGTGACACCGTGCTGTCCGGGAGAGGGCCGCGCCGCCCGGCTAAAAAACGATTCCGGGGCGGGCGTCGCGGAGAAATCGCTGAGCGGTATGAGTTTCGAGGAGAGCGGCGGCGGGGCCTGTCAGACGCCCCACGACATCGAGATTAGGGCCGCGCGCCCCGCCGTGTCAATCAATTCTTTTTGACGCCCGCGGTTCGGTCAGGATGGCGTGCGTTCGCCCCCGCCGGCGAGGCGTTCCGCGCCCCGCCCCGCGGCGAGCTGAGGCCCGCGCCCGCTCATCTATCCTCTTTCGCCGCCGGGGTGGGTTGAAGGCGCGCGGCTCTTCGGCCATACTGTCAGGTTGCCGCGGAGTGGTTTTAGTCGTCCGTGTGTGCCTTCGAGGGTTTTGAGAAAGAAGGATGTACGAATTCGCCGTCACGCCAGCCGTCACGCAGATCCGCCGCCGCGGGGTCACGATCACAGAGGTCGAGCCGGGCGGCCTCGGCGCGGAACTTGAATTAGAAGCCGGCGACCGGGTCGTGAAAGTTAACGGCCGCGCGGTGCGCGACTACCTCGACTTCCGCTTCCACGCGGGCGGCGAGACCGAGCTGACTCTGAACGTCCTCAAGCGCGGCGGCGAGGAGTGGGAGATCGAGGTCGAGCGCGGGGAGGGCGAGGACTTCGGCCTCACCTTCGAGAACATCGCGCCGCGCCAGTGCGCCAACGAGTGCCTCTTCTGCTTCTGCAAGGGCAACCCGCCGGACGCGCGCCCCGCCCTCTTCTTCCGCGACGAGGACGTGCGCCTCTCCTTCCTCTACGGCAACTACACAACGCTCACCTCGATCACCGAGGACGAGATGCGCCGCGTCGTCGAGCAGCGCCTCACGCCGCAGTACGTCTCCGTCCACGCCACCGACCTCCGCGTGCGCGCGCGCCTCCTCGGCGTTGACGAGGCCCGCGCCGACATCTCCGACAAGCTGCGGCGCATGATGGACGCCGGCATCGAGATTCACGCCCAGGTCGTCCTCTGCCCCGAGATTAACGACGGCGAGATTTTAGAGCGCACGATCCGCGACCTCGCCGCCGAGTACCCGCGCGTCCGGTCGGTCGCCGTCGTGCCGCTGGGGCTGACGCGCTACAACACCGACGAGCGGCTGACGCCGGTCACGCCCGCGTGGTGCCGCCGCGTCGTCCGCGAGGTCTCGGCGCTGCAAAGGGAGCTGCGCGCGCGCCTCGGCACTAACTTCGCCTTCCTCGGCGACGAGATTTACCTGCGCGCGGGCCTGCGCATCCCCGCCCGCAAACACTACGGCGACTACCCGCAGATCGAGGACGGCGTCGGCATGGTGCGCTCGTTCCGCGAGGACTTCGCGCGGCTCGCGCGCCGGCTCGAAAAACGCCCGCCGCGCGACCCCGCGAGTCTGCGCGGCACCGTCCTGACGGGGACGCTCTTCGCGCCCGTGCTCGAAGATTTGATCGGCCGCCTCAACGCGCGCTGGGGCACGCGGCTGAAGACGGTCGCGGTCGAGAACCAGTACTTCGGTTCGGAGATCGTCGTCGCCGGGCTGATGACCGGCCGGTGCGTCCTCGCCGCCCGCAACCGCATCGAGGGCGACTTCGCCGTCATCCCGCGCACCGCGCACAAGTCGGACGAGCCGGTCATGCTCGACGGCACGCGGCTCGAAGAACTCGAACGAGAGATTGGAATTCCCCTGCGCGCGTTGGATTTCGAGGGCTTCGCGCGCGCCGTCGGGGGCGCTTGAAGGCGCACCGGAATTCCATAAACTCGGAAACTCCAATCCGAAAACTTAGATAATCCGCCTCGCCCTTTGAACTTAAATCCCGCCGTTTAGACGCCCGCCGAGCGCCTCTCGATTTTCCCCGAAAAGTCGCCGCCCGCCGCGGCCCGCGCCGCCGGGGCATGCACGTTGCCTCGGAAGTGCCTGTGAGCCGCTGTCTCCCCTTAGACCTTAAACATCAACCCTAGCGGCCCGGTCACGAGCGGGGCCGCCGCAGCCCCAACACACACACCCGTCGAAACGGCCCCGCGGCCGCCGGGCAGGTGCGCGCGGGGGTCGGGGGAGGTGTGTGCGCGAGGGGCCTCGGCGGCCGGCTCCGCCAACTTTTTCTTCAACCAGAGAACCCCAATTCTTAGGAGGGACGAGATGAGCAGATTGCGTCAATCGCTGTCATTGATAACGGCCTTTGCGCTCACCTTTATGACCTTCGTGCCCCTGGGAGCGCGGCCCGCGTCGGCCCAGACGACGACCGGCTCGATCCGCGGCACCGTGGCCGACCCGGCCGGCGCCGGCATCGTCGACGCGACCGTGCGGGCGCGCAACCAGGCGACGAACATCCAGACGGAGACCAAGACCAGCGGCGAGGGCGTCTACGACATCGCGGGCCTCATCCCCGGCACCTACACGGTGACGGTCGAGGCCCCCGGCTTCAAGCGCGCGCAGGTCACGGACGTGAACGTCAACCTCGGCCAGCCCACTTCCATAGACATCGCCCTGCAAGCCGGCGGCGTCGAGGAGACCGTGACGGTCGTGGCCGGCACCGAGGAGGTCGTCCAGCGCGACCAGGCCCAAATCTCCGCCACCTTCGAGACGCGCAAGGTCGAGGAGCTGCCCTCGAACGCGGCCGGCTCGGGCCTCGACACGCTGGCGCTCCTGGCGCCCGGCATCATCCCGTCGAACGGCTTCGGCGGGACGAACACCAACGGCACGGGCCTCTCGGTCAACGGCAACCGCCCGCGCTCGAACAATTTCCAGATCGACGGCTCCGACAACAACGACCTCGGCATCGGCGGCCCCAGCTACTTCGTGGGGAATCAGGATCAGGTCGCCGAGTTCCAAGTTATCACCAACAACTTCTCGGCCCAGTACGGCCGCAACCAGGGAGCCATCGTCAACATCGTGACGAAGGCCGGCACGAACGAGTTCCACGGCACCGGGTTCATCTACCACCGCGACCAGCGGGCGCTCGACACGCTGAATAACCTTGAGCGCGCGAGCGGGCTTGAAGAGGCCCCGCGGTTCCTGAGCAACGTCTTCGGCGGGACTTTCGGCGGCCCCATCGTCAGGGATCGGGCCTTCTTCTTCGGCAGCTACCAGGGCATCCGCCAGCGCTCGGAGACCATCTTCCGCGCCACCACCCTGGCGATTTTGCCCGAAGAGTTATCGCGCCTTTCGTCGCTCTACCCGGGCAACCCGGCCATCCAGACCATCGCCACGCAGAGCGCCTTCGCGCTGACGGGCGCCGGCCCGGTGCGCGCCCGCACGGACGCGCCCTTCAACGTCACCGACCAGATCTGCCTGCCGGCCGCGAGCGGCGGGGGCGAGAACTGCTTCAACGCGGCCTTCCCCGAGCGCTCTGTCCCTTCGCCGTTCGACCAGAACGAGTTCAGCATCCGCGGCGATTTGAAGCTCACCGACAGGGATAACATCTACGTCCGCTACCTCGACCAGCGGGGCAACAACAAGAACCTCGCGGCCTTCTTCCTGCTGGAGCCGACCGGCGGCTTCAACGGCGACCTGCCGGCCTTCGCGCGGAACTTGGGCGGCACCTACACCCGCCAACTCGGTTCCGCGGCGGTCAACGAGTTCAAGGCCACGTGGCAGCACTTCGGATTCCTGTTCGGCGGCGGGTGCACGGCGACCGACCCGGGCTGCATCCCCGACCCGGCGGAGCTGCCCAACGCCTTCTCCGAGATCATCTTCCCGACCGGCAGCATCACGGGCGCGGAGACGGGCGCGACGCTCCAGCAGATCAGCGGCGGCTCGGGCATCGGCCTCCCGCAGGGCCGCGAGACGACGGTCTACCAGTTCGCCGACACCTTCACCTTCACGAAGGGCCGGCACACGATCATCACCGGCGGTGAAGTCAAGTACCTGAAGAACACCGCGCCCTTCCTGCCCGCCTTCCAGGGTTCGTTCCGCTTCGCGGCCACGGCCGCGACCGCGACCGAGCCGGCCTTCACGGCCGCCGAGCGCCTCGTGCGCAACTCGGCGCAGCGTCTGACGCTGGCCGTCGGCTCGCCGATCATTGACTACACGGAGTGGGACCAGTACTACTTCATCCAGGACGACTGGAAGCTCCGCGACAACCTGACGCTCAACCTCGGGCTGCGGTACGAGTACACGGGCCAGCCCATTAACGACCTCAACGACCTGACCGTGGCGCGCGAGAGCAATGCGGAGACGGCGATTTTCAACCCGGCGCTGCCGCTCGAAGTCCGCACGACGCCGCGCGTCCCGCCCGACAAGAACAACTTCGCGCCGCGCCTCGGCTTCGCCTGGACGCCGCGCTTCGGCGACGGCGAGCCTGGTGCCCTGCGCCGGTTCCTGTTCGGCGACACGGACGCGACGGTCATCCGCGGCGGGTTCTCCATCGCCTACGACCCGGCGTTCTACAACATCCTCCTGAACGTCTCGAACTCGGCCCCGGTCTCCGCGTCCCTGCTGGCGAACAACCTGCCGGCGACCGGCGCGGGCCGCTTCGGGTTCATCAACGACGCGACGGCGACCAACGTGCAGAACGCCGCGGCCGCGGCCGGCGTGCTGCCCATCGGCCGGCTCGACCCGAGACTCCTGGTTCAGTCGCAGGTCGGGTCGGACTTCCACTCGCCGTACTCGATGCAGTTCTCTTTGGGCGTGCAGCGGCAGATCAACCGCAACAACGTCTTCGAGATCCGCTACGTCGGCACCCGCGGGCGCGACCTCTTCCAGAACGCCTTGCTGAACCCGCGCATCGACCGCATCGTCAACGGCTTCACGGCCGGCGGCGTGACCTACCCCGGCTTCCCGAACCTGGTGCCGGCGGGCGTCACCCCGCTGGTCTGCACCGACGTGCCCGGCACGCCGGACAACGAGGGCGCTTGCAACGGCCGCATCCTGCGCGCCGGCCGCATCACCGCGCGCCTGAACACTGGGAGTTCGAGCTACGACTCGGTGCAGACGCGCTACAACGGGCGGCTCTGGAACGCGCTCTCGCTCGGCCTCGCCTACACCTTCAGCAAGACCATCGACAACGCGAGCGAGGTCTTCGCCTACGGCGAGAACTCCGCGAACCCGCAGAACCCGTTCGACATGCAAGGCGGCGAGCGCAGCGTCTCGGCGCTGCACCGCCCGCACGCCTTCTCGCTGAACTTCCTTTATGACGTGCCGTTCCACAGGGAGCAGCGCGGCTTCGTCGGCCACCTCCTCGGCGGCTGGCAGCTCAACGGCACGCACGTCTACACGAGCGGCCGCCCGTTCACGCCGTCCCAACTCTTCAATAGCTCTTTCCTGAACGCCTTCGGCACGACGAGCTACCTGCCCGACAACATCGAGGCGCTGCGGCCCTTCTACGGGAACCCGAACGCGCCCGGCACGCTGGTCGGCATCAACCAGCTCGACGCGGCCCGCTTCTTCGGCACCGACGTGACCGACCCGAACGGGTTCCTCTCCTACAACGAGCTGTTCAACAACGAGAACGTCGTGCCCGTCACGCTCAACGACGTGCGCTACGTCATCAACGGCCCCGGGGCGGCCCGCTTCTTCGGCTCGCCCTACGGCAACGTCCCGCGCAACGCCGAGCGCGGCCCGGCCGTCAACCAGTTCAACTTCGGCCTCTTCAAGAACACGCGCGTGCGTGAGGGCATGACGGTGCAGTTCCGCACCGAAATCTTCAACCTCTTCAACCACCCGAACGCCGGCTACGGCGTCACGGCCCCGTCGGTGGTGCCGCTGCCGCCCTTCTACGTCGACTTCGCGGCGGGCACCTTCAACAGCCGCGACGAGATCGAGTACACGCGCCGCGTCGTCCAGTTCGGACTGCGGTTCATCTTCTAACCCGACGCCGCCGGCTCCGGCCGGGCGGTCGGCCTCGCGGGAGAGCTTCCTCCGGGAAGCTCTCCCTTTTTTTTGGGCGGCCCGCGCCGGCTTTTCATAAAATCGGAGCAGTCTCCAAAAAATTGAATAAGTATGACTTGGCGGATATCCATAAATCGGGGAATTTACCGGTTTTTTGTACTCCGCGGCGGGGGCATGGGGCTTGCTTAAAAGGAGCCGAAAAAAGGATCACATCCCCTTTCTGTGCACGGCACGATCCTTTAGTCCGCATTTTTCTTAAATCTAAAGCTGCCCGAAGTATGGTCTCTGCCAGACTCACAGCCGCAGTGTTCGCGGTGCTGCTCCTCGCGGCCGGCGCGTCCGCGCAGGGCCGCCCCTCGGGCGGGAGGGCCGGCACGTTCAACTCGGGCACGGGCGACATCCGCGGGCGGGTGGTCATGCCCGGCGGCGAGAACATCTCCCAGGCGGTCAAAGTCATCCTGCGGAGCCTGCGCGGCGACCACACACTCGGCTACACCGACACGCAGGGGGCCTTCGAGATGCGCGGCGTGGCCCCGGGCGAGTACACGATTGAGGTCGAGGCCGACGCGCAGCGCCAGTTCGAGGAGGTCAGCGCGCGCGTCACCGTCAACCGCTCGTCCACCACGCTCGTCACGATCCACCTGAAGGAAAAGCGCGAGGCGGCCCGCGAGCGAGGCCCCGGGGGGCCGGTCGTCTCGGCGACCGAGCTGGGCCAGAAGGTGCCGGGGCCGGCGCGCAAGGAGTTCGAGCAGGCCGCCGAGGCCGGCCGCGCCGGCCGCACCGAGGAGGCCGTCGCCCACCTGCGCCAGGCCCTCGCCATCTTCCCCGACTACCTGATGGCGCTCAACGACCTCGGCACCCACCTGCTGGCGCTGGGCCGGCTCGACGAGGCCGCCGAGCAACTGCGCCGCGCCGTCCGCCTCGACCCGAAGGCGTTCAACCCTCAACTCAACCTCTGCATCGTCCTCGTCGAGCAGCAGAAGTTCACGGAGGCGGCCGAGGAGCTGGAGAAGGCCCTCGCGCTCGACTCGCGCGCGCCGGCCGCGCGCCTCTACGCGGGGCGCGCCTACCTGGCGCTCGGCGTGGTGGAGCGGGCCGAGAAGGAGTTGAACGCCGCCTACGAGTTCGGCGGGGGCCGCTACGCCCTCGCCCTGTTCCATCTCGGCCACCTCTACATGGAGAAAGGGGAGAGGGACCTCGCCCTGAGGGCCTTCGAGACTTACCTGCGGGAGGCGCCCGAAGCCGCCAACGCCGAGCACGTCAAGCGCATGATCGGCATACTGCGATAACCACCGCCCTGCCGGCGGGGGGCCAACTTCGCCGGCAGCGGTTCACCTTGCTAGCAGCTTAATGGAGGGAGTTAACTCATGAGACGTTCTCGTATAGCGAAGGCATTGTCGTTGGTCAACCTGTTCGCGTTGACCCTCGCGATGCTGCTGCCGCTTACGGCACGCCCCGTCGTGGCGCAGACCACGACGGGCAGCATCAGGGGCACCGTCGTCGACGCGAACGGTGCCCCCGTCGTCGACGCCACGGTCACCGCCCGCAACCAGGGGACCAACGTCGAGAACACGTTTAAGACCACGGGCGAAGGCATCTACGACATCTCGGGCCTCCCGGTCGGCCGGTACACCGTCACCGTCGAGAGCGCCGGCTTCAGCCGCGCCGTGACGACCGACGTTAACGTCAGCCTCGGCCAGGTCACGACCGTAGACGTCGCGCTCCAGCCCGGCGCCGTCACCGAGACGGTCACGGTCGTGGCCGGCACCGAGGAGATCGTCCAGCGCGAGCAGTCGCAAATCTCCGCCACCTTCGAGACGCGCAAGGTCGAGGAGCTGCCCTCGAACGCCTCCGGCTCGGGCCTCGACACGCTCGCCCTGCTCGCCCCCGGCATCATCCCGTCGGGCGGCTTCGGCGGGACGAACACGAACGGCACGGGCCTCTCGGTCAACGGCAACCGCCCGCGCTCGAATAATTTCCAGATCGACGGCTCCGACAACAACGACCTCTCGATCGGCGGCCCCAGCTACTTCGTCGGCAACCAGGATCAAGTCGCCGAGTACCAGATCATCACGAACAACTTCTCGGCGCAGTACGGCCGCAACCAGGGCGCCGTCGTCAACATCGTGACCAAGTCGGGCACGAACGACTTCCACGGCACCGGGTTCATCTTCCACCGCGACCAGCGGGCGCTCGACACGCTGACCAACCTTGAGCGCGCGAGCGGGCTTGACGAGGCCCCGAGACTTCTGTCGAACGTCTACGGCGGCACCTTCGGCGGCCCCATCGTCAAGGATCGGGCCTTCTTCTTCGGCAGCTACCAGGGCATCAAGCAGCGCTCGGAGTTCATCTTCCGGGCCAACACGCTGGCGATCCTGCCCGAGGAGCTGCCCCGCCTCGCGTCGCTCTACCCGGGCAACCCGGCCATCCAGACCATCGCCACGACCAGCGCCTTCGCGCTGTCGGGGGCCGGCCCGGTGCGCGCCCGCACCGACGCGCCCTTCAACGTCACCGACCAGATCTGCCTGCCGGCCGCGAGCGGCGGGGGCGAGAACTGCTTCAACGCGGCCTTCCCCGAGCGCACGATCCCTTCGCCGTTCGACCAGGACGAGTTCAGCATCCGCGGCGACGTGAGGCTCACGGACCGCGACAACATCTACGTCCGCTACCTCGACCAGAGGCAGAACAACAAGAACCTGGCGGCCTTCTTCCTGTTGGAGCCGACCGGCGGCTTCAACGGCGACCTGCCCGGCTTCACCAAGAACCTGGGCGGCACCTACACCCGCCAGTTCGGCTCGTCGGTCGTCAACGAGTTCAAGGCCACGTGGCAGAACTTCGGGTTCTTCTTCGGCGGCGGGTGCACGGCGACCGACCCGGGCTGCATCCCCGACCCGGCGGAGCTGCCCAACGCCTTCTCCGAGATTGCGTTCCCGGCAGGCTCCATCACCGGCGAGGAGACGGGAGCGACCCTCCAGGCCATCAGCGGCGGCTCGGGCATCGGCCTCCCACAGGGCCGCGAGTCGTCGGTCTACCAGTTCGCCGACACGGTGACGCTCACGAGGGGCGCGCACACGATCATCACCGGCGCGGAGGTCAAGTACCTGAAGAACACCGCGCCGTTCCTGCCCGCCTTCCAGGGTTCGTTCCGCTTCGCCTCCACCGGCGGCGTCTCGGCCGCGCAGCGCCTGGTGAACAACAGCGCGCAGCGCCTGACGCTGGCCGTCGGCAACCCGATCATTGACTACACGGAGTGGGACCAGTACTACTTCATCCAGGACGACTGGAAGATTCGGGACAACCTGACCCTGAACCTCGGGCTGCGGTACGAGTACACGGGCCAGCCCATTAACGACCTCAACGACCTGACGGTTGAGCGCGAGAGCGGGCCGAACCCGCTGTTCAACCCGGCGCTGCCGCTCGAAGCGCGCGTCGTGCCGCGCGTCCCGCCCGACAAGAACAACTTCGCGCCGCGCCTCGGCTTCGCCTGGTCGCCGCGCTGGGGCGGCGGCGAAGGCGCTTTCAACCGGTTCCTGTTCGGCGACACGGACGCGACGGTCATCCGCGGCGGGTTCTCCATCGCCTACGACCCGGCGTTCTACAACATCCTCCTGAACGTCTCGAACTCGGCCCCGGTCTCCGCCTTGCTGGTGGCGGATAACCTGCCCGGCGGTGCCGCCGCCCCCGGCAGAATCGGGTTCATCAACGACGCGACGGCGACCAACGTGCAGAACGCCGCGGCCGCGGCCGGCGTGCTGCCCATCGGCCGGCTCGACCCGCGGTTCCTCAACCAGACGGGGGTGGGGTCGGACTTCCACTCGCCGTACTCGATGCAGTTCTCTTTGGGCGTGCAGCGGCAGATCAACCGCAACAACGTCTTCGAGATCCGCTACGTCGGCACCCGCGGGCGCGACCTCTTCCAGAACGTCTTGCTCAACCCGCGCATCGACCGGCTGCTGAACGGCTTCACGGCCGGCGGCGTGACCTACCCCGGCTTCCCGAACCTCATCCCGGCGGGGCTGACGCCGCTGACGTGCGTTAACAACCCGGCCACGCCGGACAACGAGGCCGCGTGCCAGGGCCGCATCCTGCGCGCCGGCCGCATCCTCCAGCGCCAGAACACCGGGCGCTCGGCCTACGACTCCCTACAGACGCGCTACAACGGGCGGCTGTGGAACTCGCTGTCACTCGGCCTCGCCTACACCTTCAGCAAGACGCTCGACAACGCGAGCGAGATCTTCGCGTTCTCGGAGAACTCCGCGAACCCGCAGAACCCGTTCGACATCGACGAGGGTGAGTACGGCCGCTCGGCGCTGGATCGCCCGCACGCCTTCTCGATGAACTTCATCTACGACCTGCCGTTCCACAGGGAGCAGCGCGGCTTCGTCGGCCACCTCCTCGGCGGCTGGCAGCTCAACAGCACGTACGTGATCACGAGCGGCCGCCCGTACACGCCGGTTCAGCTCTGGAACGCCGCGTTCGTCGGCGGCTTCGGCGGCGGCACCTACCTGTTTGACACCGCCGAGTCGTTCCGGCCCTTCCTCGGGAACATCAACGCGCCGCGCGGGACCGTCGGCATCAACCAGCTCGACGCGGCCCGCTTCTTCGGCACCGACGTGACCAACCCGAACGGGTTCTTCAACTATCCGGAGCTGTTCAACAACGGGAACGTGGTGGATGTCACGCCCAACGACGTGCGCTACATCATCAACGCCCCCGGCTCGGCCCGCTTCTTCGGCACGCCGTTCGGCACCACCCCGCGTAACATCGAGCGGGCGAAGAAGCTCAACCAGCTCAACCTCGGCATCTTCAAGAACACGAAGTTGACGGAGACCATCACGGTGCAGTTCCGCACCGAGATCTACAACCTCCTCAACCACCCGAACCCGGGCTACGGCGTGGCGGCGACCTCCGACACCCTGCCCCCGATCTACGTGGACGAGGCCGACGGTAGATTCGCCGACGAGACGCAGCAGGAGTTCGGCCGCCGCGTCATCCAGTTCGGCCTGCGCTTCATCTTCTAATTGCAGAAACTGCGATCCGCAGCTTCTCTTGCGGGAGAGTTTCCTCCGGGAAACTCTCCCTTTTGTTTTTACAGAGTTCTCAAAGGGGCGCGAGCGGCCTGAGTGTGACGCCGCGCCGTCAACAGTCGAGTTGCCGCTTGACGGTAGCCAGCAGCCGGCCGAAGCCCTCTAACTTTTTAAAGAGAATGACAGGCGTGTGCTCGCGGTGTGCGAGCGAGCGGGCGAAGCGTTCCAACTCCGCGCCCGACGGGTCATCGTCAAAAAGTAGAAGAGAGTATTTGATGTCGCCCCTGATGAGCGTGCGGGCGGTCGGGGCGGGAGAGCGCACCACGAAGCAATCAAGATGTCGGAGTGCGTCTCCCAACATCTTCGGCAAGCCGGGGGCAGCCCCGGCGTAGAGAATGCGGTATGAGGACATAAGGCGGTGAAACGTGGCGCGCGGTCTGATATCATGCGCGCGTTCTGTTCGGAACGTTCTGTTTGAAAATTCGGCAACGGTCGGATGCGTCGCACGCCTCAACCTCAGAATGAGTGGTGAGCGCCGCCGTTGAGCATGAGAGGTTCATACTCACGGCGAATCGGCCACGCAGCAGCATCCTAGTTGAAAATACAACTAGGCGTAAGGTTCGGAGCGCCCCGTCGGGAGGTCATTCCTGATGGTACGCTCCGCGCGTCCGAAACCTGAACGTCTGCCGGGTAAGCTTCTGCAAATCCGGCTGGCGCTCGGGCTGTCTCAGAACGAGATACTCATGCGCTTGGGTTTGAAGGAGAAACTCTCGCGCGCTGCCGTTTCCGGCTATGAGTCCGGGACGATAGAGCCGCCGCTGCCGACTCTGCTCAACTACGCGAGAATGGTAGGGATTTCTACAGACGTGCTGATTGACGATAAGATGGATTTACCTGCCAAGCTATCCGCCGCGCCGAAGCACCGGCCGAAGTAAAGAAGCCCCGCAACGGCGGGGCTTCTTTTATGCTTAAGCACTTTTTTGCTAACGCGCCGCGGGCGTTAGGAGATGACGTTGAATTCGGTGCTGCGGACGACCCGCTGCGATTTCTTGTCGGCGAGGGGGTCGGTGACGACGAGGGTGAGGACGTAGCGGCCGGGCGGGACTTTGGAGAGGCCGATCTGGCCGATCCGCGTGACCTGCTGGTCGCCGCTGTTGGAGGTCAGGGGTTGCTCCGGCTCGCGGAAGAGAATCCGGTCGCCCTGGCTGATGATGATCTGCGAGCGCAACTGGTGCTTGCTGCCCTCGCGCTTGGCGTTGTAGATGGTCGCGGCGTAGCGCAAATCCTGGGTGCGCGAAATCTCGCGCAGCGGGCCGAGCAGTTGCGGCGGGGCCGACGCGCCCTTCGCCGCGTCCACCCCGTAGAGCAGGATGCTGCTCATCGCCAGCCGGCCCTCCTTCAGGTCGGGGATTTCGAGGTAGCGCGCGGTCGTGCCCATGCGGCCCGTGCTCGCCTCGCGGACGACCGTGCGCAACTGGTAATAGCCCGGCGGCAGCTCCGTGTTGGCCGAGTAGGCGACGCCGGTCGTGAGGGCGCGCTTGAGATTCTCGGGCGTCAGGCCGATGTTGACCGTCTCGCTGAAGCCCCCGCGCAGCTTGCCCACCTGGTCGTAGACGAAGCCGACCACGTCGAACGAAGCCTTCTGCTTCCCGTCGTCACCTTGCGTGAAGGTCAGCTTCCTGGGGTCTATGACGAGGTCTATGTCGAGCGCCGCCCGGTTGTTCGGTAGGAACCTGACGGTCAGGTTGGAGCTGAGTTCGACCTCGCGCTTGGCGAGCGGCGACCGCGACGCCGCCAGAATCGCCTGCTCCTTCGTGCCCGCGCCCTCTTCCTCCCGCGCGTCCCTCGCCAGATAGCCCCGGTGGCCGTAGACGCGCAGCCCCTCGCGCTTGACGCGGACACTGAGCTTGCGGAACTTGTTGTCGAACTTGTCGGTCGGCGTGTAGGCCAGCAGGTAGTAGCCGGCGCTGCGGGCGAGGATTTTCTCCAGCCCGGCCTTGAAGTTGTTGGTGTTGACGACGGAGACGCCGCCCGTGTTGTTCGAGAGCGTCTGGAGGCTGAGGTGCTCCTCCGCGCCCGCCAGGGCCGGGCCGAAGACGGCCGTCTCCACCCCCCCGCGCCCGAAGCCCGGGTCCTCCATTCTCAGGCCGCCCCGGCCCGGCGTCTTCTCGAAGCCGGCGACGCCCGGCGTCGCCCGCAGCCCGCGCGGGTCCATCGTGCTGATGGAGACGCCGGCGCGCACCGCGTTGTCGGTCATGCGGTTGAGCAGCTCCGTGACGTTCGTGCGGATCGTCCCCGTGCTCTGCGTCTCGAAAATCGGCACGCCCCCGGAGAAGAGCACCAGCGACTTGCGGCCGGGGATCTGTTTCAGGCTCTCGATGACGTAATTCGCCGTCGCGAGCGAGAAGAGGCCGCGGAAGAGCCGGTTCGTCTCAAGGGTGTCGTTGGGGATGTCCTGGACGGGGTTCTCGTTGGTCGGGCCGGGGCCGACTTCGATCCCCTCGGGCGCTATCGGCTTCGGGATCTGTTCGATCCTCTCCTGGGGCGGGTTGTCGAAGGCCGCGAACGGGTTCGTCGCCACGTTGAGCGAGGCGATGGCGCGGCGGAGCAACTGCTTGTCGGTGGTGAACTGCTGGAGCAGGCCCTTGCCGCCGATGACGCGCACGATGGCGACGAGGTCGCCCTCCCGCATCTGGTTGTCCACGAAATCGCGCAGCACCTGCCGGACGGTGATTAAGTCCGCGTGCGGGATGGTGAGGTCGTCAACGACGAAGGCGACGACGCGCTTGAGGCCGGCGGCGTCCAGCTCGCGTTTAAATTCGGTCTCGGGCGGGGCCGAGGTCGACCCGGGGATAGCCCCCTCGACGCGCCGCCCCGTGTCGACGCTCACGAACTCCAGGAATTTGATGTCCTGCCTTTTGCCGTTCTCGTACAGCTCGAAATCTTCGATTTTTAAGTCGGGGATGATCCGTTCGTTCTTGTCGGTGACGACCACGTCCGTCTGCACCAGGGCGGACGTGATGCGGACGACCTCGTCGTCGTCCTGCGCCGGCCGCGCCGGCGCCGTCTGCCGGGCCGTGACGGCACCGGACAAGAAGGCCAGCGTGAGAAGCAACGCCAGTAGATTTCGCATGGAAGATCAGACTCCTTTCGACTGCGCGGCAGAAGGGTTTTGCAAAAGAAAAGGGGAGGATGGCCTCGCGTAGCGCGCCATTATAAAAGAATCCACGCCGACATTCATAAAAGAATTCCCGCCGCCGCCGGACATTGCGGCCGGGCGCGGCCGGGGACGCAACGCGCGGGGCGCGACACAGTCCGGGAGACCGAACCGCGCCGCGCCCCGCGCGTTGCGTCCCCGGCTACTTCTTCTTACGGAACTCTTTGATCGTCTCGCGCAGGCGCGCGGCGTCGGGCGCGTTGGGCGCGAGGCGGAGGTACGTCTCCAACTCGTCGGCCGCCTGCCGGTACTGGCCCTTGTTCCAGTAGATGCCGCCGAGGTAGTAGTGGGCGAGGGCCATCTGGCCGCCGCCGGAGCTGACGGCGTTCTTCAGCTCGGCCTCGGCGGAGTCGTGCTGGCGGCGCTTGAGCAGGATCATGCCGAGGTAGAAGTGCGCCCACGGCGAGGCCGCGTTCTTCTTCAGGGCCTTGCGGAACTGCTCCTCGGATTCGGAGAGGCGCTGGAGGTCGAGGAGGGCGCGGCCGTAGGCGAGCAGCGTCGAGTGGTCTTCGGGCGCGAGCTTGAGGGCCGCGCCGAGCGCCCCGGCGGCCTTCTCCGACTGCTTCAGCTTGAGGTAGAGGACGCCCAGCTCGCTCAGCGCGAGCGGGAAGTTGGGGTGCGCCTCGACGGCCAGCTTGAGGAGGTCGACGGCGCGCTGGTGCTCGTTCTTGCGGGCGTGCTCGACGGCCTTCTGGTAGAGGTCGGCGGCCGGCTTCGGGACGCTCGCCAGCGCCGCGTTGAGCACGCCGGGCTGGGCCTGGTTCGACGCCCCGCGCTTGGGCCGGAGGTAGATTTGGAGAGTGAGGGGGCGGGGGACGGGCGCGCCGATCACGCCCCGCCGCGTCGAGACGTTCATCGCCTCAAGGAGCGCCGACTCCCGCACCGTCTCGAAGTCCTCGCCGCCCTCGACGACGACCGTGTAATGGCCGGGCCGCAGCGAGTTGAAACGGAAGGTGCCGTTCGGGTCGGAGAAGACGTAGAGGTCGCCCTGGCCGGAGCTTTCCAGGCGCACCTTGAGCCGCAGCTCGGAGCGCCGCCCCGAGGGGCCGACGAGCCGCCCCTGGATGC
>JALZHT010000416.1 GCA_030860645.1 Acidobacteriota bacterium | reverse complement strand
GCGCGGCCCTGCGCGGAGGCGCGGGCCGTCGGCGCGAGGAGGGAGAAGAGGGCGAGGGCGGCGCAGGCGGCGGCGGGCGGCGACGGCCCGGAGCGTTGTCCCTTCATGGCGACCTCCGAAAGCGATTCGTGTTTCCCGCGGGTGGGCCGAAGTAGTATATTCAGCACGGCTCGTCCCCACAATCTTTTTTGAGGAAGCACCGGGACTTTGTCGGAGCGCATCTACCGCGACCCCGTCCACAACATCATCCGCCTCCGCACCGGCACGGACGAGGGGCGGCTGATGGTGCGCCTCGTCGACTCGTTCGAGTTCCAGCGGCTGCGCCGCATCAAGCAGCTCGGCCTCGCCCTCTTCACCTACCAGGGGGCCGAGCACTCGCGCTTCGCGCACTCGCTCGGCGTCCTCCACCTGATGACGCGCGTGCTCGACCGCCTCGCCGAGAAGTACCGGATCGACCCCGAGGCGCGCGCCGCGGCCCGCGCCGCCGCACTCCTCCACGACACCGGACACGGCCCCTTCTCGCACGTCATGGAGAAGGTCTTGGGCTTCCACCACGAGGAGTGGACGGTCGCCGCCGTGACCAGCACGGAGACCGAGGCCGGCCGCGTGCTCCGCTCCTTCTCCGAGGGCTTGCCGCGCCGCGTGGCCGACCTCATCGAAGGGAAATTCCAGCCCGCCTTCCTCGCCCAGCTCGTCTCCTCGCAGTTGGACGTTGACCGCATGGACTACCTGCTGCGCGACTCGCTGATGACCGGCGCGAAGTACGGCCTCTACGACCTCGAATGGGTCGTCAACGCCATCGAGGTGGACGAGGCTAACGACCGCATCTACGTCTCGGCGCGCGGCCTCTACGCCGTCGAGGAGTACCTCCAGGCGCGCTACTACATGTTCCGGCAGGTCTACTTCCACCGGACGCTGCGCTCGGCCGAGGCCGTGCTGCGCTCGACCCTGAGGCGCGCGCTCGAAATCCTGGAGGCGGGCGGCGAGGTCTGGTGCGCGCCGGGCACGGCCTTCGAGAAGGTGCTGCGCCGCTGCCCGCTCACGCTCGCCGACCACCTGGAGATGGACGACTCGGACGTGCTCTTCCACGTCAAGCAGTGGCAGAACTCGGGCGACGCGGTCTTGCGCGACCTCAGCCGCCGCTTCGTCGGCCGCCGGCTCTTCAAGGCCATTGACCTCGACATGCCCGAGGCCGAGCGCGCCGGCTTCCTCGGCGCGGCCCGCGCCCGCGTCGGGGCCGCCGGCTTCGACCCCGCCTACTACTTCATCGAAGACCACGCCTCGGACGTGCCCTACTACTCCTACTACGCCGCCGAGGGGGCCGAGCCGAAGTCGCTCATCTACGTCGAGGACGGCTACGCCCGCCCCCGCATCCGCGAGATCAGCGAGGTCAGCGAGGCCGTGCGCGGCCTGCGCGGCTACCGCCTCCACCGCGTCTGTTTCCCCCCCGAAGTCAAAGACGAAATCTACGCCCTCTACCACGGCGGCCAACAGCCGCGCGGGGCCGAGGGGCGCACCGACTGAAGCGACGCTCAGCCTCACGTCGGAGAGCGAGCCGTAGCTGCACGAGCGAGTTCCTGTTACCCGCGCAGTCCTCGAACTCACTGCCGCCTTTGTCCTTTCCATTTACAGGACGCACCGGCCGGCCGACAGGCTTAGACTTATTTGCGTGATAATGAAATTGCGTCCAATTAACGGAAGGTGCTATGCGGTGGCTTTACCGTATAATACAGAGTTAGACACCTTCCCTAATAGCAAGACAAAGCATTAGATAAGGATAAATATTCATGAACAAAATGATTCTTGTCTGGATTCTTTTAATAGCTGGCTTGTTGGTTGTAATAATTGGGGACGCAATTCTTTTGAGTGGGAAGTTATTAGATGAGATTAAAGCTCTTTTGGGAGGATTAGGATTCCAAGCTTGGCTCCCGATTATTCTAAGCTTTGTGGCGGTGTGTGTTAGTGGTTATACGCTTTGGAGCACTCGACTAGCTCCCTTCGATTTAAATGTTGTATCAACAGGTAGGGTTGTTTTAACTTCTAATCCCTTGTCGCCGGGTGCTCGGCAGCCTGCAATAAGTGTTCAGCTTCTGTTCACGAATAATGGAGCTAAACAGGGCTACGTAAATGACGTTGCGTTAGTGCTCCGCAAGCTGGACTCAGAAATAAAGCCAGTATTATTCCGTAGCCTTTATGAGCACATTGAGGATTCCTTAAATTTTACAAATCAATTGCCCCCACCGAAAATGATTCATTTCATATCATTCCCAGTAAAGCCAGGAGAAACCATTGCTAAAAAAGTGGTTTTCGTGCCCTTCGATTTTCAAACCGAAGTAAATTATGAGAGAGCAAAATACTCGGTTACTCCATACGTTATAGAATCTGGGAAAAAGTGGAAGGCGTGGAATGCTGTGGACATTGACATCACTCAAGAAGACCTCCAATCTTTGGGTCAAACTGTGGCTACGCCAGTTGAAGGTGGAAGACAGTTCGTGAAATGGGTACACCACAGTAAGCCTACGACACAACAAGAAGCTTCTTTAAGTAATCTCAAATCTAAAATTGAGAAATGATTTTCCTGTCAATCAGTGTCTAGCAATCTTATGCACTCTACCGCCCGATAGCGTGGCTCTCACGTTCTTTCCTCGCGTTCAGGTTGTGTGCTGCTCGCTGGCGACGGGTGATGTGGGGCGTTAAATACTCCCTCCTTTCTGTCGCGGCATCAAGCCATAGATGGAGATTCTCGCCTCCCAGCCGCTTGAATGATGGGCACTCCGACTACCTCCATCCCCGACGGCCTGCGCCGCGTCGTCACCGACCTGCACGGGCGGGCGGGCGCGGAGTGGTTGGGACGCTTCCCGGAAACGCTGGCCGCGTGCGCGCGCCGCTGGTCGCTTGAGTTGGGGCGCGCGTTCGGGCCGGTCTCGTACAACTACGTCGTGCGGGCGACGCGCGCGGACGGGACGCGGGCCGTGCTGAAGGTCGGCTTCCCCGGCCGCGAGTTTTTGACGGAGGCCGCGGCGCTGCGGCACTTCGACGGGCGCGGGTGCGCGCGGCTGTTGGAGTCGGATTTAGAGGCGGGCGCGTTGCTCATCGAGCGGCTGGAGCCGGGCACGTCGCTCGTCGAATTCGCCGGCGAGGCGCGGGACGAAGAGGCGACGGCCGCGGCGGCCGGAGTGATGCGCGAGTTGTGGCGGCCCGCCCCCGAGCGCCACGACTTCCCGGCGGCGGCCGATTGGGCGGAAGGCTTCGGGAGGTTGCGGAGCAGGTTCGGCGGCGGGTGCGGGCCGCTGCCGCAAGCGTTGGTCGCCGAGGCGGAGGCTTTGTTCGGAGAGCTTCTCGACTCGTCGGGCGAGCCGGTGCTGCTGCACGCCGACCTGCACCACGGCAACGTCCTCGCGGCCGGGCGCGGGCGCTGGCTCGCCGTCGACCCGAAGGGTTTAATCGGCGAGCCGGCCTACGAGGTGGGGGCGCTGCTGCGCAACCCGCTGCCGCAGTTGTTCGAGATGCGCCGGCCCGTCGAAGTCCTCTCCCGACGCCTCGACGCGCTGGCCGCCGCACTCAACCTAGACCGCGCGCGGGTGCGCGCCTGGGGACTCGCGCAGTCCGTGCTCTCCGCGTGGTGGTCAATCGAAGACCACGGCGCGGGCTGGGAGCCTGCGGTAGAATTCTTCCGCCTCCTGGCGGCGACCAAAGAGTGAAGCGCCGCGGGAGAAACCGAAATATCTCTCACGGCCGTCCTCGGAAAACACACGGGATTAATCACAGAGACACACAGACACAGAGAGCCGAAAACTGAAAACCTCTTCCCCGTCTCGTCCGACGTTCCGAGTCTCATGCCCGATATGCTGGTCAACTTGTTGAAGCTGCCGCCGCCCGGCCCGGCGCTGGAGGAGTTGGGGCGGGCGGGCGTGTTGGTGCGGCGGGCGCAGCCGTGGGAGCTGACGCCGGCGCGCGAGTTCGCGGCGCGACACTTCGGCGC
>JALZHT010000415.1 GCA_030860645.1 Acidobacteriota bacterium | reverse complement strand
CTTGAGTGGTTATGAAGCTGAAACTGGCCGTTTGCGTGGCGCTGGCCGTCATCTTGCAGTCGAGTTTGCGGGCGCTGTGGCCGCCGCTGGCCTACGCGGACTTGCCGCTCGTCGTGGTGGCCTACTTCGCGCTGCGGCGCGACGCCGTGCAGGCGGTGATGATCGGCACGGTCGCGGGCCTCGGGTCGGACGTGCTCTCGAACGGGCTGTTGGGCGCGAACGGGTTCTCGAAGACGCTGACGGCCTACCTGCTGGCCGCGCTCGTGACGCGCCTGATGATTGACAACCCGCTCCTGCGCATCCCCGTGCTGGCCGGGGCGGCCGCCTTCGACGCGCTCGTCAACATCTTCCTCCACCGCCTGCTCGGGCAGGCGATCACGCCGATGGGCGACTCGCTGGCCGAGACGGCCGCCCACCGCATCATCTGGACGACGGTGGTGGGGACGTTCCTCGCCTTCGCGCTCGACAACCTCTTCAGCGACACGGCCCGCCAGCGCAAGCAGTTCGCCTTCCGCCGCCGGATTGCGCGCCGCGGCCTCGGCAGAAGAAAATACTAGGGGAGATGTCAGATGCCGGATGCCAGATGTCAGTTCGAGCAGCCGGCACTAGCATCCAGCATCTGACATCCGGCATCTGACATCTGTCTTATGAAATTCGAAGACGACACCCAAAACTTGCGGATGCGCGTCGGCGTCATCCACGCCATCGTGCTCGTCATCCTGGTGGTGCTGGGCGTGCGGCTCTACTTCCTCCAGGTCGTCAACGGCGACTACTACGCCGAGCGCGCCGAGAACCAGCGCATCCGGCTGCTGCGCATCCCGGCCCCGCGCGGCGCCATCCTCGACCGCCACGGCAAGCTGCTCGTCAACTCGCGCTCGACCTACAACATCATCCTCCTGCGCGAGGACATGAAGGGCAAGGAGTACGACGCGCTCGTCGCCCCGTTCTCCGCCGGCCTCGGCCTCGACGCCGACTACCTGCGCGACCGCTTCGAGACCATCCGCACGCAGCCCGCCTTCGAGGACATCACCATCAAGGAGGGGGCGACGCCGGCCGACATCGCCTGGGTCGAGGCGCGCTCGGTCGAGTTCCCCATGCTCAGCATCCGCGAGCAGCCGCAGCGCCGCTACCCCGAAGACGGCGTGCTCGCCCACGTCCTCGGCTACGTCGGCGAGATCAGCCCCGAGCAGCTCAAGCAGGACAAGTACAAGGACTACGCCGAGAACCCCTACTACCCCGGCGCCCTCATCGGCCAGGAGGGTCTGGAGCGGACTTACGACCGCTACCTGCGCGGCCGCGACGGCTACCGCAAGGTCGAGGTCGACAGCCGCGGCCGCATCCAGCGCGAGCTCGACACCATCCCGCCGCAGCCCGGCCAGGACATCCTCACCACCATCGACCTCGACATGCAGAAGGCGGCCGAGGAGTACCTGCGCAACACGCCCTCGAAGCGCGGCGTCATCGTCGCGATGGACCCGAACACCGGCGAGCTGCTCGCGCTGGCCTCCTACCCGACCTTCGACCCGAACCTCTTCTCGCAGCGCATCGGCACGCCCGAGGGCCGCCGCGAGGCCAACGCGCTTTTGCGCGACCCGCTCACGCCGCTCTTCAACCGCGCCATCCGCGGCCGCTACCCGCCCGGCTCGACGTGGAAAATCCCGATGGCGCTGGCGGGGCTGGAGCAGGGCGCGATCACGCCGAAGAACTCGAACCTCGCCTGCGGCGGCGGCATCACCATCGGCAACAAGTTCACGCGCTGCATGGGCCACCACGGCTCGCCCGAGGTGCGCTACGCCATCCGCGTCTCGTGCGACGGCTACTTCTACCGCCTCGGCCTCAAGATGGGCCTCGAAGGCATCATGAAGATGGTTGACGACTACGACCTCGACAAGCGGACGGGCGTCGACCTGCCGCACGAGCTGAAGAGCTGGACGCCCTCGCGCGAGTTCAAGGCGCGCTTCAACCCGCGCGACCCGAACTGGCGCGACATAGACACCGTCTACGCCTCGTTCGGCCAGGTCTACGACTTCGTCACGCCTTTGGCGATGCTGCGGACGGTGGCCGGCATCGGCGTCGGCGGCCGCTTCTACGTCCCGCACCTCCTGAAGGAGGCCCGGGCGGTGCCGGCCATCGGGCCTTTCCCGGGGCGGCCCGCGCAGGGCTTCGACCGGCCCGAGCCGAAGGTCGTCCCCATCTCGGCGCAGAACCACCAGCTCGTGATGGAGGGCATGTGGCAGGTGGTCAACGCGGGCGGCACGGGCGGGCGCATCAAGCTCGACGGCTTCGACATCGCCGGCAAGACCGGCACGGCGCAGGTCGTCAGCTTGGGCAAGGACGTGGGCAAGAACAAAGACCACGCGTGGTTCGTCTCGGTCGCCCCGGCCTACAAGCCGGAGGTCGCGGCCATCGCGCTCATCGAGAACGTCGGCTTCGGCGGCACCTACGCGGCCCCGGCCGTCCGCGCCGTCTACGACGTTTACGTCTCGAAGGCGCACCCCGACCTCGCCCCCAAGCCGACGCCGGAACAACTGGCTAAAAGATAGTTTCTGGGTGTCAGGTGCTGGTTAAAAACAACTCGTCTTTGACCCAGCACCCAGCACCTAACACCTAACACCCGTTTTATGGTTGCAATCCTCGAACACCGCAAGCTCCGCGACTTCGACTGGCTGCTGACGCTGCTGGCGCTGGCGATTGCCATCTTCGGGACGTGGCAGATTTACAACGCGCAGCCGGAGCTGGGCTACTGGAAGAAGCAGTTGCTCGGCCTCGGCGTCTCGGCCGGCGTGATGCTGGCCGTGGCGTTCACGGACTACCGCAAGCTCGTCCACATCGCGCCGGCCTTCTACGTCTTCGGCCTGCTGCTGCTCGTCATCGTGCTCGTGCCGGGCATCGGGCTGAAGATCAACGGGCAGCGGGCGTGGATCGGCGTGCCGGGGCTGGGCCAGTTCCAGCCGTCCGAGTTCATGAAGATTCCGACCGTGCTGATGCTGGCGCGCTACTTCGGACGGCCCCGCCAGGGGCGGCTCACCATCAAGGAGACGCTGATGGGCGTCGCCATCCTCGCGCTCCCCGTCGGCCTCATCCTCCTGGAGCCGGACGCCGGGCAGGCCATCACCTACATGCCCCTGCTCGCCGTCGTCCTCTTCCTATCGTCGGTGCGGATGTGGCTCGTCATCGCCGCGCTCGTCCTCGGCACGGCCGCCGTCCCGGCGGCCTACTTCGCGGGCGTCAAGACGGGGTTCGTCAAGCCGTACCAGCAGGAGCGCATCAACGTCATCCTCGACCCGGAGAACGCCGACCGCCGCAGCATCGGCTACCACACCTGGCAGTCAATCATCACGGTCGGCAAGGGCCGCCTGACGGGGACGCAGGTCGAGCGCGACGCCACGCAGAGCAGCCTCAAGTTCCTGCCCGAGCCGCACACCGACTTCATCTTCGCCGTCACCGCCGAGAACACCGGCTTCGTCGGCTCGGTGCTCCTGCTCCTGGCCTACGCCGTGCTCTTAACCAAACTCATCCACGGCGCGCGGCGCGCGCCCGACCGGACGGGGATGCTCGTCATCATGGCAATCGTCGGCGGCCTCGCCTTCCAAATCTTCATCAACGTCGGCATGGCCCTCGGCATCGTCCCGGTCATCGGCGTGCCGCTGCCCCTGATGAGCGCCGGCCTCTCGGCCATCCTCGCCACCTCGGTCGCCATCGGCTTCGCCATCAGCATCCGGCTGCGCCGCTTCGTCAACTGAAGGGGGCGTTTCTCCCGCCGCCGCTCGCGTTTTAGGCGCGGCCTCGTTTATACTGGCCGCGCCTGTCTTTTGCCTGAACTTAAACCTTCCGGCGCGGCGCACCCCCACCACAACGTCAACGTTCGTTCGTGACGGTGCGCCTCTTGATGAGACGAGGCGAAGTTTTTGAGAAGTTCGTGGGGCGAAGCGCGTCTCCGGGCGCGCGCCGCCCCCACGACCGACTCGGGTCGAAACGTTTGCTGCCGGG
>JALZHT010000414.1 GCA_030860645.1 Acidobacteriota bacterium | reverse complement strand
GAATTGATTCGCGGACGGCTCTTACGCCGCCCGCTTGACCACGAGCGGGAACAGTTCCTTGATGTCTTGCAGCGCGCGGCGGCCCCGCGGGAGGGCCAGGAAGATTAACAGGGTCACGGCCAGCGCCAGCGCCGAGCTGACCGCGAGGCCGAGCAGGTGGTTCGAGACGGGCGTCAGTCGGCGGAAGCCGAAGAGGGTGAGCATCACGGCCAGCGCGGCGAGTGCGGAAGGCGCGATGGTGCGATAAAAATCCCCGACGCGGACGGGGCCTGACCGGCCGACGAACCAGAAGACCAGCGGCTTGCGGACGCAGAGGCCGACGAGCGAGTAGGAGGCCGCGACCCCGACGGCCCCCCACGGCAGCCCCGCGATGATCGAGGCGCTCGTGATCGTGCCGTTGATGACGCCCCACTGGAGCATGTGGCGGGTGCGGCCCTGCGAGAGCAGTAGCCAGCCCAGCGTGTTGGCGACCGGCTCCAGCAGCCCGACGAAGCCGAGGAGCATGAAAATCCTCGCGGACTCGTCCCACTGCGGCCCGAGCACGACGCGCACGAGCCAGTCAGAAGTGACGATCATGAAGGCCACGCCCGGCATCGTGAACATCGCGACCTTCTCCAGCAGCCGCAGGTACGCGCGCCGGTATCTCTCCGGCGAGTCGTGCAGGCGGCTCAGGGCCGGCAGCGCCACGCCGTTGAGCGGGGTCGAAAGCTGCTCCATCGGCAGCAGCAGCAGTTGGTACGCCTTCGCGTAGAGCGCCAGTTGCGCGGCCCCCCAGACGCGGCCGATGAGCAGGTTGTCAAGGTTACGCGCGAAGTAGATGAAAACGCCCTGCCCCGTGATGTCGCGCCCGAAGGCCAGCATCGCCCGCACGCCCGCGCCGCGCACCGGCCGGCCGGGCCGCCACCGGCACGCCGCCCAGACCCCGACGCAGTAGACGAAGGCCAGGACGAGTTGGTTGGCGACCAGCGCCCAGTAGCCGGCCCCGTACCAGGCCAGCGCGAGGGCGACCGAGATGCCGCCCACCATTGAGACGGTGTCGGCCGCGGCCAGGGCCGCGAAGCGCATCTGACGCTTCAAGAGGGCTTCGTGCTGGACGCTCAAGCCGCCGAAGACGAAAGCGAAGCCGAGCGCCGCCGTGATCCACGTCAGGCTCGGCTCGCCGAAGAACCACGCCGCCCCCGGCGCCGCCGCCGCGGTGACGAGGAACAGCAGGAAGCCGACCGCCACGTTAATCCAGAACAGCGTGCTGACCTGTGCGTCGTTAATCTCGGCGCGCTGCATGGTCGCGGCCGACAGCCCCATGCTCTTGAAGAGCGTGATGAAGCCGGTGACGACGACCACCATGCCGATCAGCCCGTAGTCGTGCGGGGTCAGGAGGCGGGCCAGGATCGCCGTCGAGCCGATGTTGATGACGAACTTCAGCCCCTGCGCCCCCACCATGACGGCCCCGCCCCGCGCCGTCCGCGCGCCGAGGTCGGCGCGGAGGTGTTCGGTGCGGAAGTGCTCCCGCTCCGGGGCCGACGCCTGAGAGGCGATGTTCAGCTTGCCGATCATTATTTAAGCCACGCGGGGCGCGGCGAAAAAATCTCGCGCGCTTCCTCAGCCCGGCACGACGGTACAGACGGCGACGGACGTGCCCGCGCCGGCCAGCTCACTCTCGACGCGCACGCGGCCGCCCGCGGCCCACCGGCGGAGTATCTGCTGCTCCTCCGGGCGATCCACGTCGTCGAGCAACAGGACGGCCCCCGGCGCGAACCTTCGCCCCATCACCGGCAGCAGCCCGTAGCGCCCGCCCGCGGTCTGGCTCGGCGGGCCGTCGCAGACCACGAGCCGGAAGTCGGCGGGCAGGCCGTCGGCCGGCACGTCGTACCACTCGAAGCCGTCGTACGGGCGCAGGGGCGCGAGGATTAAATTGACGTTCGTCAGCCGCAGCCGGCGCAACAGGCGCGCGACGCGGGCGTGGTATTTCGGGTGGTGTTCGAGCGAGTAGACCGGCACGCCGCGCCGCCCGGCCAGCGCGCCCATCAGGAGGGTCGAGAGTCCGCTGCCGCATTCGAGGATCGGCCCCTCGGTCGCGGCCGCGTGCTCGGCGATGGCCGTGAGGCTCACGTCGGCGGCCGACCAGCCGTCGCGCCCCCACGCCTCGGACAGGGCGATGAGCTGGGCCTCGTCGGGGCGGCGGCCCGGCGTCAGCGCCCCGAGTCCGCGGGCGAGTTGTCTCAACTGGAGTTGTGAGCGCAGCGCCTCTCTGAGTCGGCGCGGCACGAGTCGTTTAAGCATCGGGAGCCTCCGGCGTTCGGGACGCCTCGCGCCGGGTGCCGCTTTCCGTCAGGCCGCCGCCCGCGGGGCGCACCCAGCGGTGGCCCCGGTAGGTGAAGCCGGCCTCGCCCGGCAGGTACGAAAAGGCGAGGCGGACGATCCTCCCGTGGGGCGTCAGGCCGGCCTTCTGCATGCCGCGCTGCGAGGCCAGGTTCTTCACGTCGCAGATCATGAAGACCCGCCGGATGCCCCGCGCGTGGGCCACCCGGCACAGGCCGCGGATGGCGAAGGGGTACAGACTGAGGCCGCGGAACTCCGGCCACGTGACGCAGTTGGTGATCTCCGCCTCGCCGTCCCGGAGCTTGAGGTTGCGCACGGGGATGCGCCGGTCGTGCTCGGCCGGAATCAACCACGAGATGTGGGCCAGATGACCTTGATAAAAGACGCCGTAGGCGTCGTTGAACCTCAGCCTGTGGAGCCGCTCCGACTGCGCCCGGAGGAACTCGCGGTCGGCGGGCAGGCCCGCCAGCTCCTCGTCCGTCAGTTTCCTCAGTTCGGCCCCTTCGATGGCGGGCGGGGGCGGGGCCGCGGCCGGGTCGCAGGAGTAAACCACGTAGCGCTCGACGCGCCCCTTCAGGTGGCGCAGCAGTTCCCCGCGGTCTCGGCGCAGGAGCTTGAGGGTCGTGTCGAGTTTCTTCCGCAGGGCACCGCCTAAGAAGAACTGCGCCGACTCCAGGGGGACTGGCTCCGCGCCGAACCCGCGCTTGAACTCGTGCAGGCCGCGCTCGTCCGGCCCCGCGCCGCCCAGGTTGAACAGCTTGCAGCCTTCGGCCCGCAAAATCTGCCCGACCTCGAAAAGCAAAAAGGTCGGGGCGCCGCACTCGCGGCCGGTCGCGCTCGCCCCGGCGGACTGGTAGTAAGCGCCCTCGGCCGCCCGCGCGACGAGGGCCGACGCGACCACCTCGCCGCCGCGCACGGCCTGGAACAACTCGCCGGCCCCGCATCGCACCAGCGCCTCGCAGGTCGCGAGCGGCGAGTCCTCCGGCACCTGCTCGCCGCGCGCGCTCCGGCGCTCCATCGAAGCGGCCACCACGCGGACGTGCTCGCGGCAGGCGGCGGCGTCCGTCGTGCGGCGCACCTCCAACCCGAATTTGCGCCCCTGCTTAACGTCGTGCTTCCGATCCTTACGCAGCAGCCGCCAGAGGTCGGCCGCCTGCAAATCGAGCACGTACTCGACGCGGGCCTTGCGCCCGAGTTCTTGCGCGAGGGCGGGGATGCGCGCGGCGGGCGAGGCGAAGCTGTTGACCTCTAACAGCGTGACCCCTTCGCGCCGGCAGAAATCACGCAGGCCCTCCCAGAACACGCCCTCGTCGGCCAGCGCGGGCAGCGAGGTGATTTCGAGCGACCGGTTCAGCCGCCCCGACCTCGCGAACGCCGGGCAGGCCGAGACGAGCGCGCCCTGCCGCCGCAGCGAGAGGACGCAGACCTGCGAGCCGCGCGCGCGCATGGCCTCGGCGTAGGCGGGGGTGTGGAAGGGGTTGTCGGGCGCGAGCGCGGCGACCTGCGCCAGCAGCGTCTGATCGGGCCGGCGCTCGGCGTGGAACTCGACGGTCATCTCTGCCGGCCCTCCCTGACGGACTGTTCGAGCAGGTTCGAGTCAATGAAGAACTTGGCGGCCCAGTTCGGGTACTCGTAGGTGCAGTAGCCGCCGCCCGCCGGGAAGGAGCCTTTGAC
>JALZHT010000413.1 GCA_030860645.1 Acidobacteriota bacterium | reverse complement strand
CGTGGCGAGCGGCTACCGCCTGAACGCCGCGCTGATGTCGAACGGCGCGACGCGGGCGGCGAAGGCTACGCTCAACGCCGCCCTCGGCGCGGCCCGGCTCGGCGACTCGATCAAAATCCGGGCGGAGAAATAATAAGGATTTGCGATTTTAGAAGCTGTTTGAAAAGTCCGAGCCGGAACGTATTTTCAATGATTTACGGGCTTACTCGCTGCCGGACGCGAAGGTTAAGGACGCTATAAGTCCTTTGAAACCCGTACGGCAAACTTTGTGACAGGACTTTTCAAACAGCTTCTTAGATTTGTGATTTTCGATTGGGAGTAGTCAGTTTTCAGTTTTTGGTCTTTCACTGAAACCGAAAACCGGGGACGGGGAACTAAATCGCCAATCTAAAATCGCAAATCAAAAATTCTGTGGAGGAAGCCCCTTTGAAAGGAATCGTGTTGGCCGGCGGGTTGGGGTCGCGGCTGCGGCCGCTCACCGCCGTCACGAACAAGCACCTGCTCCCCGTCTACGACCGGCCGATGATCTACTACCCGATCCAGACGCTCGTCAACGCCGGCATCCGCGACATCATGATCGTCACGGGCGGCAACTCGGCGGGCGACTTCCTGAAGCTGCTGAAGAACGGGAAGGACTTCGGCCTCAAGCACATTAACTACACCTACCAGGAGGGCGAGGGCGGCATCGCCGACGCGCTCCGCCTCTGCGAGGACTTCGCCGACGGCGAGCCGGTCTGCGTCGTCCTCGGCGACAACATCATCGAGCGCAACATCTGCAAGGCCGTGCGCGCGTACCGCCACCAGGGCGGCGGCGCCAAAATCCTCCTCAAGCAGGTGCCCGACCCGCAGCGCTTCGGCGTGCCCGAACTCGACGGCCGCCGCGTCCTGCGCATCGAGGAGAAGCCCCGCGAGCCGAAGTCCGCGTACGCCGTCATCGGCGTCTACATGTACGACGCCGAGGTCTTCGAGATCATCCGCACGCTCAAGCCCTCGGCCCGCGGCGAACTGGAGATTACGGACGTTAACAACGCCTACATCGAGCGCGGCGAGATGACCTGGGACGAGCTGGCCGGCTGGTGGACGGACGCCGGCACCTTCGAGTCGCTGCTCAACGCCGCGAACCTCGTGGCCGAGACCGGGGCCAACAAGCTCGACGCCGAGGACGCGACGCACGCCGGGACGGCCCGCTAAAGTTGTGCCCGGCGGCGGGTTTGGGTTAAGGTCTGTGTTCAGGTCTTCTGCCGCCCACCACACAGCCACCAAGCAAGCGGTCGCCACGGTCAGTCTCCCCCTGCCCCTGCGCCCGCGGCGCGGCGGGCGGGCGGGCAGGCCGGCTGAGTGAAGATGAGTACGCCACAGGTCACGAACGCGCTGACGATTGACTTCGAGGACTGGTATCAGGGCCTCGAAATCCCGCACACCGACTGGGCCGGCTTCGAAGACCGGATCGTGCCGGCCGGCCACCGGCTGCTGGAACTGCTCGGCGAGGCGGGCGTGCGCGCCACCTTCTTCGTGCTCGGCTACGTCGCCGAGCGCCACCCCGAGATGGTGCGCGCCATCGCCGCGGCCGGCCACGAGATCGGCACCCACGGCTACTCGCACACGCTCATCTACCGGCAGACGCCCGAGGTCTTCCGCGAGGAGCTGCGCCGCGCCGTCGGCGCGCTCGAAGACGCCGTGGGCCGACCCGTAGTCGGCCACCGCGCCCCGTTCTTCTCGATCACGAAGGACTCGCTCTGGGCGCTCGACATCCTCGGCGACCTCGGCATCCGCTACGACTCCAGCATCTTCCCCGTCCACAACTACCGCTACGGCATCGCCGACGCGCCGCGCTGGCCCTACGAGATCAAGTCCGCGCGCCACACGCTGACCGAGTTCCCCATTTCCATCTGGCAGGTCATGGGCCAGAACGTGCCCATCGCCGGCGGGGCCTACTTCCGCATCTACCCGTACCGTTTCACGCGGCGGGGGCTGCGCGCGGTCAACGGCGAGGGGCGGCCGTTCACCTTCTACCTGCACCCGTGGGAAATTGACCCCGAACACCCGCGCATTCAGCTTCCGCGCCGCATCGCGCTGACGCACTACTTCAACCTCGGCGCGACCGAGCGCCGGCTCCGCCGGCTGCTGCGCGACTTCCGGTTCGCGCCGATGAGGGAGGTCTTAAATGTCGCAAGTTGAGCGGAAAGTCCGCGAGCACTTCCACGCCGACGCGCGCCGCTTCGACTCCATCTACGAGGAGCACAAAGGCCCCGTCACGCGCCTCATAGACAACTGGTGGCGCGGCGTCGTCCGCCGCCGGCTCGAAGTCAACCTCGAAAAGCTCGAACCCCTCGCGGGCAAGTCGGTGCTCGACGTGGGCTGCGGCTCGGGCCGCTTCTGCATCGCCTACGCCGAGCGCGGCGCGGCGCGCGTCGTCGGCGTGGACTTCGCCGCGGCGATGATCGAGATCGCCGACCGGCTCGCCGCGGAGGCCGGCGTCTCCGACCGCTGCGAGTTCATCGCGGGCGCGTTCCCCGAGGCCGTCGGCTCCGAGACGTTCGACGCCTCGACCGCCAACGGCTTCTTCGACTACGTCGAGCACCCGGTGCCGCTCGTCGCCCGCATGCGCGAGCTGACGCGCGAGACGATGATCATGAGCTTCCCGAAGGCCGTCGAGTGGCGCGTGCCCGTCCGCCGCGTCCGCTTCTGGCTCAAGGGGACGCCGCTCTTCCTCTACCGCGAGCCGCAGGTCAGACGCATCCTCGCCGACGCGGGCGTCAAGGATTACGAGTGGATTAACCTGGACCGCGACTACCTGGTCGTCGCCCATCTGTAAGACCGCTGCTATGTCGAACGGGAAACCCATCCGAGTGCTGCACGTCATCACCCGCATGATCGTGGGGGGCGCGCAGGAGAACACGCTGCTGTCGGTCGAGGGGCTCGACAGGCTGCCGGAGTACGAGGTCACGCTGGCGAGCGGCGTCGACAACGGCCCGGAGGGCGAGCTGCTGACGCGCGCGCGCCAGACCACGCGGCTCGTCATCATCCCCGAGCTGGGGCGCGACATCAGCCCGGCGGCCGACCTCGTCGCCTTCTGGAAGCTCTACCGGCTCATCAAGCGCGGGCGCTACCACATCGTCCACACGCACTCGTCGAAGGCGGGCGTGCTCGGGCGCATGGCGGCGAAGCTGGCGGGCACGCCGCTCATCGTGCACACGCTGCACAGCCTCGTCTTCCACGAGTACCAGCCCTGGGCGGTCAACAAGACCTGGCGGGCGATCAAGAAAATCTGCGCGCCGATGACCGACCACTTCATCAGCGTGTCGAGCGTCATCGTCGAGAAGGCGATTGCCGCGGGCGTCGCCCGGCCCGAGAAGTTCTGCACCATCTACAGCGGCATGGAGCTCGACTGGTTCCTGCGGGCGCAGGTGGACGGCCGGGCGGTGCGGCGCGAGTTCGGCATCCCCGAGGGCGCGCCCGTCGTCGGCAAGATCGCGCGGCTGTTCCCGCTCAAGGGGCACGACCAGTTGATGGACGCCGCGCCCGAGATCGTCCGCCGCCACCCGGACGTGCGCTTCTTCCTCGTCGGCGACGGCATCCTCTACGACCACCTGCGCGCGCGCGGGCCGCCGGCATCCTCGACAACTTCGTCTTCGCCGGCCTCATCGACCGCGAGCGCATCCCCGAGATGATCGCGGCGATGGACGTGGTCGTGCACACCTCTCTGCGCGAGGGGCTGGCGCGGGTGCTGCCGCAGGCTTTGGCGATGGGCAAGCCGTGCGTGTCGTTCGACATTGACGGCGCGCCCGAGGTGGTCATCCCCGGCCAGACCGGGTACCTGGTGCGGCCGAACGACTCGGCGGGGCTAGCCGACAGCCTCTCGCGGCTGCTCGCCGACCCGGCCCTGCGCGCGCGCATGGGCGAGGCGGGCCGTCGCCGCGTCGAGGAGCATTTCGCATGGAGCGCGATCGCGCGCCGCACCGTTGATCTTTACCGGAACCTCTTGGCACCCGACCGT
>JALZHT010000030.1 GCA_030860645.1 Acidobacteriota bacterium | reverse complement strand
GCTTCGTCGAAGCAGGCGCGCCGCCGTCGGTTCGGCGATAAAGTGATTCTATCCCTCAACTAGAATCACTAAATGGCGCCTCATCCCTACTTGTAAATTGGTGAAGAAGCGGTAGGGCTAATCGGGAGGGCACCCGAGTTCAAGGCCGCAGGAATGATTCCGTTCCTTATACTCTCGCGGCTGCCTCGCCACATCAGTTCTAAGATTTGTCTGAGATTTATCTGAGATTTAATTGAACTCGTTGCCGGCACCGGAAACCTATAATGCCCCTCACCCGAATCGTTGCGCCCTTCAACAAACCGTGCGGCGGGCGTGGCGGGCGCTGCCGGGGCAAATTTGAGCGCGCCCGGCGGCGGGCGTTGCCGCTTCGGGATTCCGAGCGCCGGTTCACCACGCCGGCCGCAGCGAGGAGTTCGACATGAGACGCACTTCCCTTTCGCGCACGTTCCTGCTCTGCGCCGTCCTACTCGGCTCGGCGTGTTTGACCGCGGCCCTCGCCGGCCGCGGCGCGCCTCCGGCGAGGGCCGCCGTGGCGGCCGACGGCGACACGGTCTGGGCGACGAACTTTAACCCCTTAGACCCGTTCGAGAGCGACTTCAACGCCAACGCGCCGGGCAAGAACCCGGGCACCGTTCACGGCGTGCGCGAAGTCACGTGCCGTTGCCATCGCCAACCCCGCTCTACCACATCGTGCTCCGCCCGGGCGGGCCGGCCCAATGCGTGGCCGGCAACTGCTGACGGCCTGCACAGCCCGCGCCCCGGCCGCCTGCGACTGAGGCGCGGGGGCCTCTTCGAGGTGAGGGCCGGGCGGCGGGGCCGCGCGCCCCGGCACATTTCGCCGCGCCGCGCACATCTCCCTTTTAGGTGGGCCGACGATCAGCCCGCGGCCGTGATCTTGTCCGCCAGGGTGTGCAGGACTCGTTCCGAGATGGAGTCCTGGAGGGTGAAGACATCTGAGAAGGGTTCGTCGAACTTCGCCGCCCACAGGGGCTGGTAGTCGCTGACGTTAATCAATTGGACCACGGCGCGAACGCGCCCGCCCGCCATCTGGACAGTCCCGTCGAGGAGGGCGTCCACGCCTAGCGCCTGCCCCACTTCGGTCATCTCGCACCGGCTGCCGACGTATTTCAGGATGGAGTTCGTCGGCCTGACCGCGACCTGCTCCAGGCTCGACAGGTGGGTGATGAGAGAAGACTTCGGGGTGTCGGCCGGGGCGAGGAAGCAAGCGACGAAGTTCGACTCGTGCAGGTCAGCCTGGCGTTCAGGTGGTTGACGAATTCGGCCGGGCCGTGCGCTGGGGGATAGGCGTCGGCGAAGCGCTGCCGCCTGACGAAGGCCAGGGCGAAGGCGCTTTTGTTTGTTTCGAGCCGCTGCGCCCAATCGCCGATGCCGACTCGCACGCCCTGGCTGATCGGTTGCGTGTCAGGGACGAAGACCTCCCGGCTGACGGGGACGGACTTGCCCGGCAGGTTCCCGAAGGCCGCCTCGTGCATGCGGTAGAGGGTATCAGGCCCAGGCGGGAGACGCGCCGCACCTCGCCCCGCGTCAAGGCTTGGTGAGTGATTTTCCCCACGACTGCTCCCGCGCGGAGAGCCGAGTCTTCACTCACCGGCTCGCGGCATCGTCTTAAACCTGTCGCGGTATTCGAAGGAGGTGATGAACGCCTCGACCATCTGCGCGTTGACATAGTTACCACCGAAGTCGTTCAGCTTCGAGAGCCAGAAGTTGTAGCCGGCTTCGTCCGGAGTCCGCTTCAGGTAGCCGAAGTATTGCATCAGGACGAAAGCCCGCGTGAACTCCCGCCTCGACAGCTCTTCGCCGCCGGCCACCTTCGCCAGCACGGAGGCCCGCGTCTCGCTGCCCCCGCGCAGCCCGGCGACCAGAGCCTCCCGCTCCGCCGGACTCGGCCTCACCCCCGCGTTCGCGTGTAACGCTTCGACGTACTGCTCGTGCGATAAGCCGTCGTGGCGTCCCCTGAACTCTGCGCGCTCCACGAACGAGTTGAGGAAGGCTCGCTCGTTCTCTCGCAGTTGACTCTCCCATCCCGGCGTGCCCACCGTGACGCCGCGGCTGATCTCCCTCGCGTCGGGCGTGAACTCCTCATAACTCGGCATGCGCCCGAACGCCGCCCGGTAGCTCCGGTAGACGAGGTAGCCCGTGCGCTGGAACTCGATGGAGAGGAAGAAGGCCGCCGAGACGTTGAGGCGCTTCAACGCGGCACAAGCTTCGTCGCCGCCGCAGCCCGTGATCTCCCGTGTCCAGAAGGCATGACCGGCGGCGTCCGGTTCGCGGTTCAGGAAATCCAGGTAGTGCTGACGCACGAACTTCGACGCGTCGTACAGAGGGTCTACGGCGCGGGCCGCGTCCAAACTCACGCCGGCGCGCCCGGCATCAACCTCCGGCATGATCTTCACGAGGAAGCCGGAGATGGGGCTGTCGGGGTTGGCTGCGGTGTGGTCGGTGACGGGGAAGTTCTGAGAGAACGTCCAGCCCGAGGCGTAGACGCCGCCGGCGCCGTCGAGCTTCAACACCTGCGCGCTGTCGCCGGCCGCCCCGCCGAGGTAAGTCAGGTAGACGAGGGACGCGCCGGCGGCGTCCACCTTCGCCACGTAGCCGTCGCCGCCGGGGGCGGAGATGTCTTCGGTCGAGCCGCCGCCGAAGGCCGTCTGGAAGACGCCGGGCGTGACGGGGAAGTCGGTCGAAAACGTGCGGCCCACGACGTAGGCGTTCCCCGCTTCGTCGGGTTCGAGGCCGAAGCCGTCGTCGTCGGCGGAGCCGCCGAAGTAGGTCGAGTAGACGAGGCTGCGCGGCCGCGACGGGTCGAGCTTCACCAGCAGCGCGTCCTCGCCGCCCTGCCGCGCCGGCTGCATCGCGCCGGGCGTGACGGGGAACTCGCACAGCGCTTGCCGCGCGGCGTCGAGGTTGCAGCCGGCGGGGTCGTGGGCCTTGCTCAGCACGTAGATTTTCCCCGCGCGATCCACCGCGAGGTCTCTCGTCCTCTGAAGAAAAGTGCTCCCGAGGATGGTGCCGTAGGCGACGGGCGAGCCGCCGGCGGCGGCCGGGTCGAATTTCACCACGAAGTTGGAAATCGGCGTCGAGGCCGGGATGTCAATGGGGGCCGGGATTTCAAAGCGGTCGGCGCGGACGGCGTTCGCGGTCACGGGAAAGTTCGACGACCCGGTCTCACCCATCAGGTAGACGTTGCCGTGCTGGTCAACCGCGGCGCCGGTCAGCCTGTCGGCCCGGTTCCCGCCGAAGTAGGTCGAATACAGCAAGCTCGGGTGGTCATTCGCCAGGCTGATCTTCGTGATGAAGAGGTCGAAGCCCCGCTGCTGGGCGTCGAACAGCGGGTCGTCGCGCGTCTCGGTGGCGGCGACGGGCCGCGACGCCTGGAACGCGTTCGCGGTGACGGGGAAGTCGTTCGAAGCGGGGCCGGCGTTGCCGACGAGGAAGACGTTGCCGCGGCCGTCGAGGAGGGGGCCGGCTGCCCCGTCGCTGCCGCTCCCGCCGTGGTAGCTGGAGTAGCGCAGGTCGCCGCCCGGCCCGAACTTCATCACGAAGGCGTCGTAAGGCGGGATGTCGCGGCAGCAGGTGCCCGCGCCGGTGTTGTCCGGCGTGCCGCGGTTCAGTCTCTTCTGCGCCGCGTTCTGCGTCACGGGGAAGTCGGCGGAGTTGGTGGTGCCGGCGACGTAGACGTTGCCGCCCTTGTCGACCGCGACCCCGCCGCTGTCGTCGCCGAAGCCGCCGATGTAAGTCGCGTAGACGAGCCGGAACCCGCCGCCGCTCACGGGGGCCAGCTTGCGCAGGTAGATGTCGGCGTTGATGAAAGTATTGCCCGGCCACGTGCCGCTCCGGTTACTGCCCTGGAACGCGCCGGGCGTGGTCGGCAGCCCCGCGACCTGCGTGCTGGAGACGAGGTAGACGTTGCCGTCGGCGTCGAGGTCAATGTCGTTGGCGCTCAGTTGGTAGCTGGCGTAAGTCAGGACGGGGTCTATGACCAGCTCTCTCGTCGGGTCGTACTCGCCGACCTCGAACCCGATCACGCCCCCGCCGCGGCTCACGTAGCGGCCGGCGACCTCTTCGCGCGCGCCGCCGCCCTCCTGGTAAATCAACGGCCTCCTCTGCACGAGCTTCCGCCCGGCGACGTGTAGCAGGAGGTCGCCGCGTTCGTCTATCTCCAGCCGGTCGGCCCCCTCGAACGCTAATTTGATCGCGCCCGGTTCCGCGCCGGGAGCCAGCGCGAAGTCAAATTCCAACTGCTGCTGGTTGCCGTAGTAGACGAGGTCTATGCCCGGGTAGACGCTCTCGTAGTGAACCCTTTCGAAGAGCGGGACGTTCGTGCGCTGCCGCGCCGGGTCGCTGCCGACGAGGTAGTTGACGTGGCCCTCCGAGCGGCCCTGCCCGGCGACCCGCGCGTCTCGGGCAGCGCCCAGGATTTTCATCCTCAACACTGACGGGGCGGGCCGCGGGCGAGAGGCGGGCGGCGTACTCAGGCCCGCCCTTGAGGAAGCCGCCGTCGCCCACTCCGGGTCGCTGAGCCAGAAGACCGCTTCCGAAGAGGTCAGGAAGAGGGTGTGCCCGTGCCCGCGCGCGACGAACCGCACGTCCGGGTCGGCCTGGCCTTCGTTCAACTCGAACTCCACCGGCGGCGCGACGAGGGCGGCGATTGCCTGCTCGCGCCGCCTGCCCTCTTCAGGCCGTCCGCCTCTCCCGGAGGTCTCGCGCACCGCGCGGGTCAGGGTGAGCAGGCTCGCGGCACACAACGTTAACAGCGCCGCCGAGACGAGCGCGGCGACTAGTTGCTTGCGGGTATAGACGTTAATCGACATGTGGTCTCCTCGACGGAAGTTCGGTTCTCATACCCTTTATGTTGCGTGCGGCGCGGCAAACCCACGCCCTTCTCGGGGCGGGCTTAGAATTGGAGCTTGGTTGTGAACTGGATGGAGCGCGGGCCGCCGAACTGGTACATCGGGAGCAGCCCCCCGAGCGGCCCGCCGGAGCCGAGGCTCTGGCCGAGAGTCTGCGTCGCCTCGAAGCCGGGGGACGGGCCGGCGAAGTTCGGGTGGTTGAAAACGTTGTAGACCTCGGCGCGCAACTGCACGGCGAGGCCCTCGGTGAGGGCGAACTTGCGGCGGAGCGCCGCGTCTACCTGCGAGGCTCCGAAGCCCCTCAACGCGTTCCGCCCCAGAGAGCCGTCGCCGCGGCCGCCGTCGCCGGGAAGCGCGAACGCCTCGGGGTTGAGGGCGCGCCCGCCCGGCAGGCGCGAATCCGTGACGTAGACCGGGGCCCCTTCTATCAGGTCGGGCCGCACGGATTGCACCACCGCCCCGCCGTAGATGTGTGTGAACATCGTGAGGTTCACCGGCGTCGCCGTCCGCCACCTGGCGACCGTGTCCAACGACCAGCCGCGCGAGAGCGCCCGGCCGAGCTTCCCCAGCGGGGCGGCCGGGAGGTCGTAGCTGACGGCGACGCTCAGCGAGTGGCGGATGTCGAAGTTCGAAGGCCCGCGATCCGGGACCGGGCGCGCCTCGTGCAAGTGGAGAGTCGAGTCGTCGGAGGCGTCGTCTATCGAATGCGACCAGGTGTAAGAGGCGTAGGCCGCGAGACCCTCCGACAGGCTCCGCTCGAATTGGGCGAGCAGGCCGTGGTAATCGGACTCGGCCGCGTTCTCCATCAGGACGACGGTGCTCTCGCCGAAAAAGCCGGTGGGTGAGAAGGGCCGGAGGAAAACCTCCCCGCGCAGCAACCGGCGGCCCTGCGCGCCGACGTACGAGGCGGTGAGCACCTGCGCGGTGCCGAGTTGCTGCGCGACGGTCGCGCTCCACTGTCGCTTGTAAGGTGTTTCGAGGTCGGGGTCGAACGCGTAGAACGTCCCGGCGGTCGGGGCGCTGACGGGGGCCGGGGGCGCGGCGTCGGCGGGCGAGAGCGGGAAACGAACCCGCCCCGCCCTCCGCCCCAGAGTGTACGGCGGCACGCTGCCGAAGGCCTGCGCCGCCTGCCCGTTGCCCGAGTCGAAGAAGACGCCGAAGCCCGCCCGCAGCGTCGTCCCCGTCCTCCGCAGGTGGTAAGCCGCGCCCACGCGCGGGGCGAAATCAGTGTAAGAGGTTTTCCAGAGCGGCGCGCCCCCCGTCGTCAACTCCAGATCGTGCGGCGTCACCGACGACCTGAGCCTGGCCGCACTCTTGAGCACGGCCGGGTGCCTCCCCGTCGTCTCGCGCGGCGGGGGCGACAACTCCCAGCGGAGGCCGTAGCTGACCGTCAAATTCGGCGAGACGTGCCAGCCGTCCTGTGCGAAGACGGAGAGGTTATGGAAGAGGGGGCGGCGCGGGTCGTCTTCCGAATAGATTTGCGCGTTCCAGGTGGTGGCCGAAAGCACCGTCTCCGGGTCGAGCGGGTCGAGGCCGAAGCTGGTGAAGGCGAGCGTCTGGGTGTAGGCGGGCGCGTCGAAGACCGGGGCGAGGCGGCGGTAATCCACGCCGAACTTGAAATGGTGCGGGCCTCTGACGAGGCCCAGCGTGTTCACGGCGTTGAGCTGCCGGTTAACGTTGTCGGCGTCCTTACCGACCCGCAGGTTCGCCGCCTGGTCGAGCGGCATGAGGACTAGGAGCTGAATCAGCCCGTCCGCGGGGGAGGCGTGGGCCGGGAAGAGGTAGGACTGCGGGGGCGGGGCCGCGCCGCCGAATTCGTCGAGGCGGTGGAAGGTCGCGCCGCGGGCGCGGCTCCAGTTGAAGCGCGAGTCGAGGGCGACGCGCGGGGCGGGCGTGAAGGTCGCGCCGAGGGTGAGCGTGCGCGTCTCGAAGGAACTCTCGCTCACGGTGCTCAGGCTTTGCGCCAGCGGGCGGCCGAAGCCCAGGGTCAGGCGGGCGGTCGAGGTCGGGGGATTCTGGCTGCCGCGCTGGGCGGTGCGGGAAGGGGCCTGCGCGTAGCGGCCGAACAGGAGCAGGCGGTCGCTCGCGATGTGGTCGGCCCGCGCGCTCAGTGCGTCGAGCCTCGACGGCTCGCCGTAGGCGGCGGCGAACTCGGCCGCGCCGAACCTCAGTTCGCGCCCGGCGGCCGAAGGCCGCGGGAAGGCGTTGACGAGCGGCCTCACGGCGGGCGAGGCGAGCAGGCGCGTGGTGTCCGAGGGAACCGCCGTGACGGCGACGCGCGGCTGGAGCGACCGCAGCCCCTCGTAAGAGACGAAGAAGAAAGTCCGATCCTTGACGACGGGGCCGCCGAACACGCCGCCGAAGCCCTTGTGTTCGGCGGGCGGCTTCGGCAGCCCGCGCGCGTTGACGAACCAGTCGTTCGCGTCGAGCGCCCCGTGGCGGAAAGAGGCGAAGGCGCTGCCCCGCCACTCGTTCGTCCCGGAGCGCGTCGTGAAGGTGACGTGTGCCCCCGGCGCGCGGCCGAGTTCGGCCTCGTAAGTGAGAGCCTGGACGCGCACCTCCTGAACGGCGTCGGCCGACACGAGGTTATTCGTCCCCCCGAAGGAGGAGAGCGCCGGGAGGCTCCCGGCCGCGGCCTGGCCCGGCGCGGGGCCGGCGCTGACGCCGAAGTTGGCGCTGACGCCGTCCACCACGAAGTAATTGGCGTTCGGGCGCTGGCCGTTGACGCTGAACTGCCCCTGCTCGTTAAAGTTGGTCGCGGTCAGGACGGTGCCGGGCGCGAGGCCGATCAGTGACTGTAGTGTCCTCCCGCTCAGCGGCAGGTTTTCGATAACGTCCGGCCCGAAGCTCGTGGAGGCCGACGTGGCGTGGCTGACGGTGACGCTCCCGTCCGCCGCCCCGGCCCTCACGGTGATGTGCTCGTTAATGGGGCCGACCGTGAGCCGCACGCGCAGCAGGGCCTGTTCGCCCGCGCCGAGCACGACGTGGCGGAGATCGACCGTCTTGAACCCGGCGCGCTGGACGAGGATGCTGTAACTGTCGGCGGGCAGGAGCGGGATCGTGAAGCAGCCTTCCCCGTCCGTCGCCGTCCGCCTCTCAAGCCCCGTCAGCGGGTTGAAGGCCGTCACGACCGCGCCCGCCACGACCGCCCCCTTCTCGTCGAAGACCGTCCCACTCACCGTCGCCAGTTGAGACTGCGCGCGGCCCGCCGCGGACTCCGGCGCGAGCAGCCCGAGCGCGAGCCAGGCACATAACGCCAGCGGGACGTGCGCGGCGAGAGAATCAGGGGCGGCGCGCCGCCCCTTACCTGATCGCATCATTCTTCGTCCTGTTTCTCATAGGCGCGCAGGATGGACAGCGACAACTTCTCGGCCTCGTCAAGCGACGCCCAGAATCTCGAAGATTTTATCGAGTCGAGGGACTGCCCACCAGACGAAATGGCGAGCGCCGAGCGCACCGCCTCGTCGTTCGACCGGCACAACTGCTGAAGGCGCGCGGCGGCGCGGGCGAGTCCGGCCTCGCTCGTCACCGGGGCCGCGCCGCCCGCCGCGCTGTGAGAGGCGGCCTGGGAGAAAGGGAGGAGGCCCAGCCGGAGGGCTTGCACGTTCTGCCTGAAGCCTTGAGCGTGGTCGCGCACCATCGCCCGCAACTTCTCGCGCGCGGCCGGGTCGAGAGATTCGCTGCGCCGGCTCGGGAAGGTATCCGCGAGTCGCTTGAGCGCCGCGGCGTGCTGGACGGCCCGGCGCGAGTGGCCGATCAGACGGTTGGAGAGTCGGGAAATCTCTTCGCCGATGCGCGCCTCGTCGTCGCCGTAGCGCCGCGCGAAGTGGCGGCGTAGCTCGGAGTCCGCGCTACCCTCCGCGTCCTGCACCTCGAAGTCGAATACCCGCGCGGGGGGCGTCGGATTTCGCGCCCGCCGTTTTTGCAACTCGGCGGGGGTGTTCAGCTCGACCACCACGGCCGGGTGGCGCGCGTAAGGGCCCAGGGCACTGAGCAACTCTTTTTTGCGCGCGTCCGTCTCCACCAGAGCCTCGACGCGCAGGCGGTCGTCGGCAGTCCGCCGCACGGATACCTGCTCTCCGAGGTCGGCTTTAATTCGGTACAGGAGGTGGTGCACTTCGACTTCGAGTTCGGGCGCGGCGACCACGCGGCCGCTCCCGGCCCCGGCCGCCGCGGAGGGTTGCGCCGCCGCCGGGTTCCCGCGCGCGGCTTCAGGGCCGGGGCGCGGTTCGGGCGAGGCAGCAAACTCGGACTCGAAGACGGACGGGGGGACTTGCTCGGCCGGCCGCCTCTCGAAGTGGCTCTCCGCGAGGCGGTACTCCCTCACGCCTCCCGCGACGGCGACGGCCAGACGCAGCTCGACGCCGCGCAGGTCAGCCTTCCTCAACGTCAGTTCGACTTCGAGCACGTCGGCGGGGCCGGCCGCCGGGTGGTAACGCACGACGTAAGAGTCCGCGCGCTCCTCCAGGTTAGCCCCTTCGGCGCGGCCGGCGAGTTCGAGGAAGTCGGCGGCCGAAGGGGTCAGACGCCAGAAGGCCCCAGCCTTAATCAGCTCGCCGGCGGGCGGCCTCGCCTCGCGCATCGTGGAACTCTCCGCCCCGGGAAGGATGACCGTGCGCGTGCCGTCGTCGCTCAACTGCTCGCCGATGACGAACGCCCCGGCCTCGCCGTAGACGCGGCGCGCCGTCAACCCGCGCGCAGCACTGTGCCACGTCTCGATCCGCTGGCGCACGGCCGGCCCCCCGCCGGCCCTGTCCCGCTGCTCCAGGTACAGCACGCGGTGCGTGACGGCCGAGCCGTCGCCGGCGATGTGACGCTCCGCGGCCGCTGAGCGAACCAGCAACTCCGCCGCCGAGACCGTGTTCACACGCAGGCGGGCCAGTAGGAATGAACCAATCAAGAGCAGGGAGAGCGCGGCGGTCACTGTGGCAGGCCGCAGCCACGGCCGCCAGTTCAGCCGCCGACGCAGCCGCGCCCACACGCCAAGCCCATCGCCGAAGGCAGATTGCCACCCCCTGCTCCGTGACTCCGGCTCCGAAGCGGAGGCGACCGCGGCGGGCGCTGAACCTGTTTCGCCGCCCCTCAGCGGCCCGAGTCGTCCTGCGCGTGCCGGCTCGACGCCCGGCGCCCGCGGGTCGTCGTAATTCACACGGAGGAAGGATCGGGGGTAGTTGAATTCCAGCTCGGCTTCCAGACTCCGGCCGTCGCTCAGAGCGAGGCGCGCCGTCTGCCGGAGCGGCCCGCCGGGCGGCGAGTCGCAGACGACGAGCAGCAGGAGTCGCACGTTCTCCTCGCTGAACACCTCGACGAATTCAATTTTTTGCTCGACGTGGAGAACCTGTTCGTTCCGCGCGCCGCCGACCTTTTGTGAGCCTAGAACCTGGCCGTTGACCGCCACGCACAGCTCGCTCGGGTCATGCCGGAAGACTTTGCGCGCGCCCTCCCTTCCCCGCCGCCGCAAGTCCTCCGCCCCGCCCCCGCCGGTCGCCGAGCCGCCGCCCGAAGGAGTGTCTTTACCGAGGGAGTCGACGGGGTGCCGTTCGGCAAGCAGGGGAAGCCCGAGTAGCTTATTAACCTCGTCGAGGCAGTCAGGGCAGCTCGCCAGATGCGCCAGCGTCGAGCACTCGATCACGCCGCCGCCCCCGTAGAGGGCCGCCCACTGCTCGCCGTTCAAACACGGCCCCCGGCGCGAGAGGTAGACGCGCTCGCGGACATCACGCAAAAACGCGTCCACCGACTTCGCGAGGTCGGTCCGCACGGCGGGGACTTGGCCGGCCTCGCCCACGACCCTCAGCCCCCCAGGTTTCCGCAGATAGTCTTTGGCTTCGGCGCGGGCCAGCCGCAAACGCTCTTCGACAGCCGAGCGAGTGCTCTTGCTGAGGGCTGCAATCTCACCGGGGTAATAGCCGAGGAAAAATCTGAGCAGTAAGACGGAGCCCGCCTTGGACGTTTCCTTGCGCGCGCACGCGTAGTGGCAGACCCGCAGCAGTTCGTCGCGCCGGCTGACCTGATCGCCGGGGTCAACCGCCCGCAGCCCCAGGACGGCCGCGTTATAATCCAACACCGTGCCCAGCAGCCGGGCACGGTGCGTTACCCGGCGGAGCTGTGAGAAGTGAAGGATGCGCAGCAGGCCGAAGAGGTAGGCGTCAAGGTTGTTGATTGTTTGCAGGTCCGGGCTGGTGAGGGTGAATTGTACGAAGGCTTCCTGAAGCAAATCCTCGGCCGCCGCCCGGTTGTTCGCACTCAGGTGCAGTGCCCAGCCCCGCAGCCGCTCATACCGGGCCAGGAACACATCCTCAAGGCTTTCGGGCGACGATACCAGGCTGAGAATCTTTGCCATTGTCCAGGTGAATACGGTCTCGTACTCTTATTAAGTGTCGTGAGGGGGCACAAACCCACGCAAGCATAATGTAAATCTTCAAATATTTTTACGAAAACGGTCGAATCAGAATCACTTTATGGTCGAACCGCCAAGCCATTGTCGGTTCGACCATAACGTGATTCTAGTCCTCACCTAGAATCACTAACTTACCTCAACGGCTTGACTATAAAATGATTAAAAATTCGACCATAAAACGAACCTACCGGGTACTTCTTGACCATAAAATGAACCTGCCCCAAAGGCGCAGCATTCCTACTTGTAAATTTGTTAGAAGTGATTGAGCTAATGTGGGAGGGTAAACTGCTGGCTTGACCTAATCAAAAGTCGTTATGCGAAATGGCATCTTATAAATTGGAGAGTAACTAAATCTGCAAGTCTTCGGGTCAAGAGGAGGTTCTGTAAATCTTCAGATATTTTACTAAACATCTTCACATAATTTACTAAATTTGAGCCTGCGCCCATGTGTATGAGTGCAGGTAACCACTTAGCGATATTGACGTACCAATGGAACTCTAGGCGCGAATCCACATGCGCTCTAAAGAGACAACATCAGAAGGGCTGGTCGGTGACCATGTTTGGATTAAAGAACTTATGAGTGCTCATCTTCAGCTCGGCAATGAGGAATATAATCTTTCAATAAAGACTGAAAATCTATGATGAGCAGTTTGCCGTCCTTTCTGTCGGCTACATATAACGTGCCGTAAGTATCAAACGTCACTCCAAACGGAGATCCGAGCCAATCTGACAATATATTGCTGATAACATACTTTGCGGCGAAATCTGCCTGTCCCTCTGGTACCTGCCAAAGCTGTAACCGCTGATTATGCTCATCTGACACGACAAGCCAATTATGCCAATTGGCGATCCCCACCGGATAAGCAAACTCACCCGGGCCATAACCGAAGCTTCCAAACTGACCCACATACTGAAGGTTATGGCTAAACACCTGTATCCGGTGGTTGAAGGTGTCAGCTATGTAAACATGGTGTGGCCCCAAGCACATACCACATGGGGTCGAGAATTCTCCGGGTTTACCACTCGGAAGCTGACCACGGCTTTTTACCACAGCCTTCACCTTTCCCCTTTTGATAAGTAGTAGACAGTGGTTACCTGAGCTTAGGACATAACATCCGTCGGATCCACTAAATTCCACTGCGTGAGGTCGAAGAAGAGAATATCGTCCGAATTGTCGCCATGAGGATAATTCCTTCAACTGTGAATCCGTACACACAATTCGGTTGTGATGACTATCAGTTATCAGTAGTGATCCATTCAACACTGAAAGATGGTGAGGTCGATCCAACCCAACGTATCGCTCTTTAACTTGACCATTGATTATGCGTAAGACGTGTCCGTATCTATGGTCAGCAACATAAAGGACATTACCATCCACTGCTAACCCGGTAGGATTGCGAAGTTCGGGTAGTGAAAGGATTTGTAACCAACGTGGTTTGTTGGAAATCCGGCCAGGAATAGTTCCTCGTATACCAGCGACAAGCTTATTAAATGCTTCCGGGTTAGCTAGACCTTTATCAGAACGAAAATCTACCCATCCCTGACGACGGAGAAACGGCGGTAGCTTCTTAATGTCAGGTGGTTTTGCTCCTGGCAGGAGTACTGGTATCACGCGGAAAGATGGACGCTTGACTCGTGTTTCAAGTGCGGCGCGCATCTCTTCATTCTCCCAAGGGCCAATACCCATCGGCCCGAGAAATACGGCACAGGTGCGAGACTGATCGAGTGCGCGTTCAATACCCTCTTGCCATGGCTCTCCCGGTACGAGATGCCACTTATCGACAAAAGGTTTGAGTCTGAATTCATCTTCTAGACGTGCAGCCAGTTCTTCGATTGCTGCTTTGTCTCGGCTATCATGCGAAAGGAAAACGTCAAACAGCTTGCGGCGTGGCATAGCAGCCTCCATGGCCCCTGACTATCTATTTTGTATGCTCATTGATGGAATCATCATAATCAGAGTATCGAGGATGGTAGCCCTGCCAAGAATAGTTTCTCGGTTGAGGTCGTTCCGCTCATCTCTTTACTTCGAAAGTCCTACGTTGCGGGCCTTGGGGTTACGCTCCATGACCGTCTCCCTACTCCTGATTCCGCTAGGGCAGAAATCGCGACCGCATTCTTTAGTAGATCATATGACGGATACAGAAGTGAGTACATAATCAGCCACAAGGGTCGGATCCTCGACTCTCTAAAATGAAGACACTGTACGGCCACTGCCGTGCTCTGAATTAGTCCCGAGATCAACTGAAGACATAAATAACCAATCAACATGAGATATCCTCTGGCATCCGCATTCAGTCCTAAGTAGATCATTAGAAATAACATCCAGAATGTTACAAGACCGTACAACGTACGACGGACGTAGATCACATAAGTCCAATTTATCTTCTTCCAAAGAGAAAAACTGGGCTGAGTCAGTATCGCTTTAAAGTGCAAGTTGCCTACGTCGAGCCAGCCCTGAGACCATCGACGGCGCTGTCTCCACCAATCCATAAGACTAACAGGAGCTAACTCCGTCGCTGCAATCGTTGGATTGATTAAGATGCGAAGCCCGGCGAGATCTGCTCGGGCAGATGCCTCTACATCTTCTATTAAGGAATCATTTGTAAAGAGAGTGGTCTGTGCTGTCTCACGTATCCAAGTAGCATTGCTACCACAAAAGTAGGCCACATTTCCGTAGTGAGAGCGAGCGAAGTGTGAGACCATGTATTTTACGGCAAACTCAACAGCTACAACTTTCCCTATTAAATGTGACGTATTGCGAATCATGTTCCGTCCTTGAATCACATGACCGTTCACTGACGCAGAGCGCACTCTTGCGAGTGCATCGTTATCCGGGATAGCGTCCGCATCAAGCATGTAAACGATATCTCCTGTGACATACTTCAGCGCCTCATTCAACTGATCAGCCTTGCCGATACCTTCTGAGACTTTCAGCAGCCGAAGGCACGACTGCGCTTTAGCAAATTCTTGTAGCGCAAATTCGATTGGTAAATTGTAAGGGGTACGATACGAAAGGATTATTTCATCCCTAGAGTCTGGGCTTATGAATGCTACAAGCTTCCCAAGTGTATTGAGTATTATTGCTTCTTCATTTGGCAAATAGGCAGAGACGATTACACTTATTGATTTGTCCTGCTTAGATTGATAGTTCCCATTTGATATCGGAGCCCAGATTGCGGAAATGCTTTCGAATAATACTATTAGGATCAATATACTGTTAATGAAAAGAAGGATGACGGCATAAATCCAAGGATTACTAATAGAGATGATGAGAAGAAGTGGGGGGCCAAAAATAACACCTGTAAAGAGGATATATGATACGACGGTTTTTAAGGGATGAGAATGGAGTGACACTGCTGCTGTTCCCCCGCAAAGAGTGGAAAGTCCCGCACGATGTAGCTCGCCTATACGCGTATCTCGGTGCCAGCCATCATCGAGTCAAGCTGTGTGCTAAACCAACGCACTTCACATTCCTTTAGCTAAATGTCTTCACATATTTTACTAAACGTAACTCAAAACATACGGATCAGAACCTTCCTCTTAAGGATGACTCGGAACTATTAAGACTTCTTGATTTCAACTAATATTATTGGGTGACAAGGATCATATGCCTTAGTGATGTCCATTCTACCCAAGAGAGCATAAGTGTACCCGACGGAGATGTTCTTATTATTGCTGGCGATCTCACTATGGTGGGGGAACTCGAAGAAATAATACGCCTCAACCACTGGTTAGGAACCCTTCCACACCAACACAAGGTTATCATCGCAGGAAATCATGATTGGCTCTTTCAACACAGACCGACGTTTGCTCGCTCACTTATTACTAATGCAATCTATCTGGAAGATAGTAAAACCGAAATTGATGGGTTAAAGATTTATGGGAGCCCGTGGCAACCAGAATATATGTCAATGGCCTTTAATCTCCCGCGTGGTCGGGCGTTGGCGGAGAAATGGGACATGATCCCCCGAGGGCTAGATATTCTGATTACGCATGGACCGCCTTATCAGATATTAGATGAGGTTCCTAGCGGAGAACGGGTCGGTTGTGAAGACTTGCTTGATGCGGTACGAAGGGTCAGGCCGCGGCTACACATCTTCGGACACATACACCACAGCTACGGGCAGATCAAAGTTGATTCGACAGAGTTTGCCAATGCCTCAATTTGCGATGAATCATATTTACCCGCTAATCCTCCTCTAGTTTTTGATCTGTGAGATACTTGCGGCATTCCGCAGCGAGTTTTTTGCACACCAGTGGATCACAGCAACTCTTCTATCTTTTTAGTAATCTCCACTAAGGCTTTTTGCTTACCAGAAGCGCTAAGGTCAGAGAGCGGCTTTTGAATATCATGTAAAGCTTGTAATTTATCTAGGCCCGTTCGATCATGACGGCTATGGTCTAAATATATCCGCAACAAGCATCTCCGCAGAGCTGAGATTCTCACCCGCCTCGTCGCGGGCAAGCTCTCCACGGCTGAGGCCGCGCAACTGCTCGGACTCACTACGCGTCAGGTGCGCCGCCTGCGCCGCCGCTTCAC
>JALZHT010000412.1 GCA_030860645.1 Acidobacteriota bacterium | reverse complement strand
TTGCCGCGCGCCGCTTCGACGGCGCGGGCGAAGCGGGCGCGGGCCTCTTCGGAGGCGAAGAACTCCGGCATGAAGAGGCACCACTGCGGCGCTTCGGGCCGGAGCAGGATTTGGTAGCCGCCCGTCAAAGGCCCGCTCTGCACCCAGACCTCAACCTCGTCGAGCTGCGCTTTCTCCCCGGCCGATAAGAACGCGCGGGCCGAGTGGTCGCGCAAAAAATGGCCCGCCTCGCGCAGATGCCCGCGCGGGTTCTCGAAGAAGGCGGGGCGGCCGCCCCACTCGAACGCGTACCCGTAGGCGCAGGCCGAGGCCGACTGCGCGACGAACACGAGCGCGAGCACGAAGGCCGCCGCCTTTCTGAAGTTGAAAGATTGACGCGGTTCTCCCGGCCCCCGCCACAGCCTTGCGACGAGGTAGAGGAGGACGAGGCCGCCGACGGCCTCGACGTACATCGCGTAGCGGAGCATCCCCGACGCCGCGCTCCACAGCAGCGCGCCGGCCAGCGTGACCGCGGAGAGTTGCCGCACGCGCGCGTCCGCGCCGCGCCAAAGAGCGCCGACGATGACGGCGAGGAACGCGACCGAGACGCGGCCCCAGTGCGGGCCGAGGTCGCCCCCCGTGTGCTCGACGCGGAAGGGGAGCAGCAGCGGCCACAGCAGCACCTCCCACGCCTTCATGTCTTTGAATCGCACGTCGTCCACGACCGGCCCCCAACGCTCCGTGCGCAGGTCGGGCGCGGGCCAGTAGGGTGACTGGAAGACGTGGTTGTAGAGCGGGAAGACGGGGCTGCCCGTCTGCCAGTACATGTAAAGCGTGTAAGGGAGGAGCGGCAGCGCGAGCGCCGCCGCGGCGTAGAGCACCGACGGCCACCCGAAGCGCCGCCCCCGGAACGCCAGCCGGTACGCGCAGAGCAGGAAGAGCGGGGCGGCGAAGGCGAGGTTGGTCAGCTTGAAGGCGAGGCTCGCGCCGAGGTAGAGGCCGGCGCGGACGAAGGCCCGTCGGCGGGCGCGTTCGTCTCCGTCATCATTGAGCGCGAGGCGCGTCACTTCGAGCAGGAGCGGGAGCGCCAGCAGGTCAACCATGTAGTTGTTGATCTCGAAAAGCATCTGCTCCGTCAGCAGCAGCAACAGCACGCCCGCCGCCCGCACCCACGCGCGCGCGACGAAGGGGCGGAGGAGTTTTTCGAGGATCGTCCCGGCCCAGACGAGCACCAGGAGGTTGACGACGGTGCCGAGCCGGTAGCCGAGCAGGCGGCGGCCGAGGCCGAGCGCCATGTCGGGCGCGGGGTTGAAGGGGAAGCGGGAGGGGAAGAAGTCGCCCGCGATCATGGGCCAGCCGCGCAAGGCCCGCTCGGCGTTGACGAGCCGGTAGTCGAGCACGTCCCAGGACATGTCCGGCAGCGCCGCCCGCAGCGCGTAAAAGAAGACAAGCGGGAGCGCCGCCACGACCCAGAACGCGGCCGGCGTCCGTTCGGCCTCACCCTTCGTCCTCAAATGCCAGAACCAGACGAACGCCGTGAGGAGGGACGTGAGCGCCCACGCCGCGGCGTTATTGCCGACCGGCCAGAAATACTGTCGGGCGAACGCGGCGACGTAGAGGAGGATGACGAAGTCGCCGACTTCGAGCCGGCGGCGGATGCCGTGAAGGGTGTTCGGGATTGTTGGCGCGGGTCTCACGGGCGGTACTGCGAAATCTTCATTGATGAACGCTGACCTCAAATCAAAAATCGCCAATCAAAAATCAAAAATTCTACAGCTTCAATCTTTTCCTTAAGCTCTCGGGTGTCAACTTGAGGGCGAGCATGATGAAGCGCCAGAACCAGGGCACGTAGACCACCTCGCCGCCGCGCTCGGCCGCCCGCACGATCTTCTCGCCGACCTCGGCGGGCGAGGCGACGAGGAAGAGCCGGGGCCGCCCGAAAGTCATCGGCGTGTCGACGAAGCCGGGCTTGACGGTCAGCACGCGCACCCCGGCGGCGAACAATCTCGCGCGCAGCCCTTGCAGGTAGACGTTCAGCCCGCCCTTCGCCGCGCCGTACAGGTAGTTGCTGCGCCGCCCCACGTCGCCCGCCACCGACGAGATGGCGACGACGAAGCCGCCGCGCCGCGTCTCGAAGAACTCGGCGCAGTGGTTCAGGATCGAGACCGCGCCGGTGAAGTTGCGGTCAATGACGCGGAAAGTCTCCTCCAAATCCTGCTCCGCCGCCTCCTGCTCGCCGAGGTAGCCGAAGGCCACGACGACGCCCTCCAGGTCGCCCATGCGGCGCACCACGCCGCGCAGGAATTCGCGGTGGCCCTCGTAGTCCTCCGCCTCGAAGTGGCCCGCGACGGCCTCGACGCGGTGGCGGATGCGCAGGTCGGCGGCGAGCCGCTCGGCCTCGACCGCGTTGCGCCCGGCGAGGAAGACGGGGCGGCCGCGCGCGGCGAACGAGGCCGCGACGTGGCGCGCGATGGCCGAGGTGGCCCCGAGGATGAGGACTGGTTCGGGCATGATGAATGTATTTGCGATTTTAGATTTTTGATTTGCGATTTGAGACAATGTAGACAGTAGACAGCAGGCTCCGCGCGGCGGACGTTAACGCTGAAACTCGGACGATTCGCCAGCGAAGGTTTTTCTACTGGCTACTGCTTCCAATCGCAAATCAAAAATCTAAAATCAAAAATCCCTTCAGGGCGTGATGCCGAGCCGGCGCGAAAGCTCCGAGCGGAAGCGGTCGCCGGGGTCTACGCGCCGCTTGATCTCCAGCCACTCAGTGAAGCGCGGGTACATCAGGCGGAACTTCTCCGGGTCGAGGCAGGCGTCCTTCGCCAGGTAGACGCGGCCGCCGTGTTCGAGCACGATGTCGTCGAACTTCCGCAGGAGCGCGAACAGCTCCTCGCCGCGGACGGGGAAGTCGAGCGCGAGCGTGTAGCCGGGCATCGGGAATGAGAGCAGCCCCGACCCCTCGGGGCCGAACCGCTTCAGCACGGCGAGGAAGCACGGCTGCCGGCTCGCCGCCAGCGCCTCCTGCAAACGCGCCACGCCGCGCGGCGACTCTTCCAGAGGCAGCACGCACTGGTACTGCACGAACCCGCGCTTGCCGTAGGCGCGGTTCCACCCGCCGACCGCGTCGAGCGGATAGAAGAAGCCGTTGAAGTCGGCGACGAAGGGCGCTTGGCGGCGGCCCTGCGCGCGGAAGTAGAGCCGGTTGAAGGTTGACGCCGAGAGGCGGTTGAGCGCCCACGCGGGCAGGTCGAAGGGCAGGTCGAACCGCGTCCGCGTCTCGGGGCGTTCCAGCCCGCGGTACTCGCGCGGCAGCTCCGAGGCGCGCGCGTGCTGGCCGCGGATGAGCACGCCGCGGCCCCGCCGCGCCCCGCGCGCGAGCAGGTCGAGCCAGCAGACCGTGTACTCGTCGTCGTAGGTCGGGTCGTCGAGGAGGGCCAGCGACTCCGTGAGGTCGCGCGCCGCGTGGTGGCGCACGATGACGAACGAGGTCTCGACGCGCTTCAGGCGGAGGGTGACTTCGGTGATGACGCCGGTCAGGCCCATCCCGCCGACCGTGGCGCGGAAGAGGTCGGCCCTCTGCGAAGGCGTGCAGCGGGCGCGCGTGCCGTCGGCGAGCGCGAGTTCGAGCGCCTCGACGTGCGCGCCGAAGGCCCCGTCGCGGTGGTGGTTCTTGCCGTGCACGTCGGCCGCGACGCACCCGCCGAGCGTGACGAACTTGGTGCCCGGCGTGACGGGCGGGAACCAGCCGCGCGGCGCGAAGACTTCGAGCACCTCGGCGAGGGTCGCGCCGGCCTCGGCCCGCAGCAGGCCCTCCCGCTCGTCGAATTCGAGGAAGCGGTTGAGCCTTTCGGTCAGGAGCACGACGCCCTCTTTCGAGAGCGCGGCGTCGCCGTAAGAGCGCCCCAGTCCGCGCGCCAGCACGCGGCCCCAGCGCGTCACGTCCACGGCCGAGACGTACTCGGGGCGCACCACCTCGGCGCGCACGCGCGGGTAGCGCCCCCAGCCCGATAGCTCCAC
>JALZHT010000411.1 GCA_030860645.1 Acidobacteriota bacterium | reverse complement strand
TTGCCATTCCGCCTTCCGGTCGCTTAAATTACTCGTTCGGCCTTTGCAGTTCTATCCCGCACAGCAATTGTAAAACCGGGCCCGGGCTCCCGCTCCGCCGACCGCCCCCGCGCCCGGCCAACCTGTCGAAAGGATGTTCCGAACCTGACGCCATGAAAGCTTATCCGACCAACCAGATCCGCAACCTCGCCGTCATCGGGCACGGCCACTCGGGGAAGACCCAGCTCATCAGCTCGCTCCTCCACCTCGCCGGCGCCACCCCGCGCTGGGGCAAGGTCGACGAGGGGACGACCGTCACCGACTACGACGAGGACGCCATCGCGCGCAAGATCACGCTCAACCAGTCGCTCGCCCACCTCGAATGGCGCGACCACAAGGTGAACCTCATCGACACGCCGGGCTTCGCCGCCTTCCTCCCGCACGCCCGGCCGGCCCTGCGCGTCGCCGACTGCGCGCTCGTCGTCGTTGACGGCGTGACCGGCGTCGAGGTCGGCACCGAGAAGACGTGGGCCTACGCCAACGAGTTCATCACGCCGCGCGTGATGGTCATCACCAAGCTCGACAAGGAGCGCGCCGACTTCGGGGCGGCGCTCGATTCGGCCCGCTCGACCTTCAGCCGCGCCATCGTCCCCTTCACCCTCCCCATCGGCCAGGAGGCCAACTTCAAGGGCGTCGTTGATGTCGTCCACATGAAGGCTTACGAGTTCAGCGGCGGCGGCGAGCCGAAAGAGATTCCCCTCCCCGAGGCCGGCCGCGACGTGGTCGAGCGCGAGCGCGAGCGCCTCATCGAGGTCATCGCCGAGTCGGACGACGCGCTCATGGAGAAGTACTTCGAGCAGGGGACGCTGCCCGAGGAGGACATCGTCCCGAACATCAGCAAGGCCATCGCCGCGAGCCGCCTGTGCCCGGTCTTCGCCGCGTCGGCCCTGACGCTCGTCGGCCTCTCGAACCTCCTCGACGGCATCATCGAGTACGCGCCCGCGCCCGACACGCACCAGGAGGAGCACGGCAAATCCTCGCCCGACGGCGGCGAGCCGGTGACCCGCGGCTACCACGCCGAGGAGCCTTTCTCGGCCTACGTCTTCCGCACCATCGCCGACCCATTCGCCGGCCGCATCAACGTGATGAAGATCATCAGCGGCAAGGTCAGGTCGGACGCCACCGTGCAGAACACGACGCGCGGCGCGGCCGAGAGGCTGGGCGCGCTCCACTCGATGCAGGGCAAGCAACTGGATAAAGTTGACGAGGCGAGCGCCGGCGACATCATCGCCGTCGTCAAGCTCAAGGAGACGCAGACCGGCGACACGCTCTCGGACAAGGCCGCGCCCGTCGTCTACGACCCCATCGAGTACCCGGAGGCGGCCATCTCCTTCGCCATCGAGCCGAAGTCGCGCCAGGACGAGGAGAAGATCAGCGCCGCGCTGCACAAGATTCTCGAAGAAGACCCCTCGCTCCACTTCTCGCGCGACGCGCAGACCAAAGAGTTCATCCTTTCGGGGTCGGGGCAGTTGCACATCGAGACGGTGGTCGAGAAGCTGCGGAGCCGCTACCACGTCGAGGTCGCCCTGCACCCGCCGAAGGTGCCCTACAAGGAGACGATCACGGCGCGCGCCGAGGTGCAGGGCCGCCACAAGAAGCAGACGGGCGGGCGCGGCCAGTTCGGCGACTGCAAGGTCGTCTTCGAGCCGCTGCCGCGCGGCGAGGGCTTCGTCTTCGAGGACAAGATTTTCGGCGGCGCCGTCCCGCAGCAGTTCCGCCCCGCCATCGAGAAGGGCATCATCGAGGCCGCCTCGGGCGGGGCCATCGCCGGCTACCCGCTCGTCGACTTCAAGGCCACGCTCATTGACGGCTCGTACCACACCGTAGACTCCGACGAGCACAGCTTCCGCGCCGCCGGCCGCAAGGCGTTCCGCAACGCCATCGACAAGGTGAAGCCGACGCTTCTGGAGCCGATCATGAACGTCGAGGTGGTCGCCCCCGTCGAGTGCTCGGGCGACATCATGGGCGACCTCAACTCGCGCCGGGGCCGCGTGCAGGGCATGGAGATGCGCGGCAAGAACCAGGTCGTCAAGGCGCAGGTGCCGATGTCGGAGATGCTCGACTACCAGTCGAAGCTCAACTCCATCACCGCCGCCCGCGGCAGCTACCACATGGAGTTCTCCCACTACGACCCCGTCCCCGGCAACATCTCCCACAAGATCGTCGAGCAGGCCCGCGCCGAGGGCCGCATCCGGGCCGAGGAGGAGGAGTAAAGCCCCGGCCGGGCCGCCGGGTTAGACTGTGTATCAAGTCGTCATTGACACGAACGTCCTGCTCGCAGCTTTACGCTCGCGCCGCGGCGCGTCACACAAGCTTTTGCGATTGATCGGCGACGGGTCGCGGGGGCCGAGAAGTTCGGCGTGACCACCGTCACCCCGCAGGAGTTCTTAAGTAAGTTGGGTGAGGTGCTGCCGTGAGCTCGATGAACATTAAGGTGCCCGATTCATTGCTCAACAGGGCCAGGGAGCTGGCTCGGCGGGAGGATCTGACGCTTGAGCAACTTATCAACTCCGCCCTGGCGGAGAAGATGGCGGCGTTGATGACCCTCGACTATCTGAAGGAGCGTGCCGCCCGCGGCGACCGCCGCAAATTCCATCAGGCTCTGGAGGGCGTGCCGGATGTGGAGCCGGACGCGGCCGACGCGCTCCCGTAAAGCAGAGGTGAGGGCTGCATGAGATCGCAGAGTAATGGACACCGCCAAAATCCAAACTTTATTCAAACAATTCTCGTCCGAATTCGATTCGGCACGGCAGGCCGAGGTTTGGGAAAAACAGACGCAGATTTTCAAACGCTTTTGGAACGATAAGATACTCAACCCCGCGTCCGAATTGACGGTGGACGACACTGACGCGATTATCCGACTTCTAGATTACAAGGCGAGAGGTCATCAAAGAGCAGATATAGCAGTCGCTAATGTCGGTTTGACTCAAGGTACGTGGGAGAGATTGTTTGCCCAGTTGAAGACGAGGGTAGACATTAATCGGACGCTGGATCAGATTTTCGCAGAGACTGACGATTCCAAGCTTGTGGTTTTAATCAACCGCTTGGTCAAAGAAAACGAGAAGAATAAGAACGGTTTGACGGGCAAGTCCGCAGTCGCCATAAACGCCTTACTCTTCCTCAACAATCCGACGAAGTTCCTGAGCATGGTTTCGCTGTCGCACCGGTTTCAGGTGATGCGGGGGTTCGGTCTGGGCAACCCCGATGAGTTTAAGACTTACGGTGAACAGATAGTTTTGTCGAACCGTAGAATCATTGACGGCTTCAGAGATGAGTACGGGATAGAAGTCAATCCCAGAGGCTTGTCCGAGTTCCTGTATACGCCTCAGAGCGGTTACACCACCAACGTTAAAGTCTACTGGCAGAGCGGCGACCAGATAATCCCGGAACCAGTTGAGGACGAGGTTGCAGAGATTAAACAGGAAGCCGGCGGGGCGGAATTCGCGGCGGAATTCGCGATGGAAAAACACCTGGAGGATTTCCTGGTCAGGAATTGGGAGTCCACCGAGTTAGGCAAGAAGTATGAACTCATCGAACAAGATGGTGACATCATCAGCCCACAGTACAGGACAGAAGTAGGCAGTATTGATTTATTGGTCAAAGACAAGGAAACCAAGCAGTTCGCGGTCATAGAATTAAAGAAAGGCAAGACCAGCGACGACACCGTCGGGCAGGTTGCGCGCTACATGGGGTGGGTGAAGAAAAACTTGGCCGACGGCTATGAGGTCAAAGGAATTATCATCGCCCGAGCAAACGACCCGCGGCTACAGTATGCGCTCCTAACGGTGCCGAACATCGAATTATTTGTGTATAAAGTCAGCTTCGCTTTGGAGAGGGCCGCGAGCCTTTAACTTATCCGCTGAGCTCCATCACCGCCGCCCGCGGCAGCTACCACATGGAGTTCTCCCACTACGACCCCGTCCCCGGCAACATCTCCCACAAGATCGTCGAGCAGGCCCGCGCCG
>JALZHT010000410.1 GCA_030860645.1 Acidobacteriota bacterium | reverse complement strand
CGTCACCACCGGCGCGCGGACTGACCGCGTCGGGCCGGCGCGCGCGGCGCTCGACACCTCGCGCCACGTCGAGCAGGCGCAACTGCTCCTGCGCTCTTTCCGCAACGCGCGCGCGAGCGACGACCTGGCCTACGAGCGGGAGCGCTCGCAGCGCCTCCTGTACCGGAACATCGTCCTGCGGCGCGAGGCCGCGAGCAAGGGCGACCCCGTGGTGGCGGGCGTGCTCGACCGCCTGGAGCCGATCCTGATTGACATCGCCAACCTGCCGGACAAGCCCGCCAGCGAAGACGTGGACTCGATCCGCGAGCGCGTGCGGAAGAAGAACCTCGTCGTCGCGCTCCAGGCCGGCGTGGCTAAATACAAGTAGACGGTAGCCAGTAGGCTCCGCATCACGAGCACTGACGCTGACACGCGAAGATTCGCCGGCGAATGTCTTTCTACCGGCTACTTCTTTTGAGATTCATCATGGCAAAAGTAAATCAACCCTCGGCAATCGGAAGGACGGCGGCGCGGCTGGTGCTCGCGTTGGCCGGCGGCATCGTCGTCGCCCTCTGCGCGGGCGCGCTGCTCGAAGGCTTCTTCACGGCCCGCGCGGGCGGGCAGGCGCTGCGGAAGTTCAACCAGTCCGTGCAGACCTCGAACTCGCCCTCGATGAAGCTGCTGCGCGAGGGGCGCGACCTGCTCGACGGCGAGGAGTGGGCGAAGGCCGCCGCGAAGTTCACGCAGTTCGTCGCCACCTACCCGAAGGACAAGGACGTGGACGTGGCCCTCTACTGGCTCGCCTACGCCCTCAAGCAGCAGGGCCAATTCCGCGAGGCGGCCGACCGCCTGACGCGACTGCTCGCCGAGTTCCCCAACTCGAACTGGGCCGAGGAGGCGACGGCGATGCTCACCGAGCTGGCCCCGCAGACCGGCGACCGCCGCCTCATAGACGAGTCGCTGAACAGGGACGACGAGGAGATCAGGATCGTCGCCCTCCAGAGCCTCTTCCAGTCGAACCCCGAGCGGGCCATGGCCTACGTCGCCGAGGTGCTCAAGCCCGGCTCGAAGGCCAGCCGCAGCTTCAAGGAGTCGGCCGTCTCCCTGCTCGGCTCGCACGGCGAGCGGCAGGCCGTCCCACTCCTGCTCGACATCGCGCGCCACCAGCCCGACGGCGAGCTGCGCCTCGTCGCCATCCGCCGCCTCGCCGACGCGGGCGGCGAGGCGGTCGTCGAAGACCTCGTCAAGCTCTACGACGCCGAGCGCGACCCCGAAGTCAAAGAGTCCATCCTGCGCACCTTCGAGGGCGTCGGCGGCCCGCGCGCCCGCGCCAAGGTGCTCGAAGTGGCGCGCAACCAGTCGGAGAGCACGGAGCTGCGGCAGACGGCCGTCCGCGTCCTCGGCGACCGCGAGGACGGCGGGGCGCTCGACGACCTCGTGCGCATCTACGAGACGGACACGAACCGCGAAGTCAAAGAGCAGATCATCAACATGCTCGCCGACATAGAAGACCCGCGCGGCTTCGCCAAGCTGGTCGAGCTGGCGCGCAGCACCGCCGGGGATTCGGAGTTGCGCCGGCACGCCGTCCGCCGCCTCGGCGACCGCCGGGGCGAGGCGGCCGTAGACGAGCTGTTCAAGATTTACGAGGCCGAGCGTGACACGGAAGTGAAGCAGGAGGTGCTGCGCGCGCTCGGCAACCACGAGAGTCCGCGCGCCCGCGCCCGCATCACGGAGGTCGCGCGCGCGCGCGGCGGCGACCGCGAACTACGCCGCACGGCCGTCCGCATCCTCGTCGACGACGACGAAGGGCGGACGGCCGCGGCCGAGTTACTCATCAGCCTCTACGACGCGGAGACGGACGCGGAACTCAAGGCGGACATCCTGCGCGCGCTCGCCGAGACGAAGCAGAAGAGCGGCCTGCGCAAGCTCCTCGACGTGGCGCGCCGCGACCCCGACGTGGAGCTGCGCAAGCGCGCCGTCAGCCTCCTCGGCGAGTCGGACGACCCCGAGGCGGCGAAGTTTCTCGAAGAGCTTCTGAGACCTTGAGGCCTCGTCGGGCACCGCTAACGTCGTGAGGATTGTAGGGGCAGGGACAAGCCCTGCCCCTACAAAACCGGCGGACGCTCGCAACTCTGCTGACGAAAAATAATCACTCGACCTCAACCAGAAATTTCTGGTTGAGGCTTTAAACGACAAGTAATGGAACGAAAAGCGGAAGCCCTCGCGGCCTCCCGGAGGATACGTCTATGTCGAAATCAACCGCCCTCATCACGCTCGCCCTCGCGCTCTTCCCGCCCAACACGGCGTGCGCGGCGACGCCGAGCGCGCTCCAGCTCGACGCCGCGGTGCAGAGTCAGAGTGCCATGCAGACGCCGAAGTTCACGCCCGTCGAGGGCGCGGACTTGAAGGCAAAGCTGGAGGCCGCGGCCCGCCTCGCGAAGGGCGGGGGCAAGCCTTACTGGACGGCCTACGCCTTCGACGTGCGGCCGGGCGTCGCCGTTGACCCCGGCGGCGGCGAGTTCCACGGCTCGATGATGTCGTCGGGCGGGACGCACGTTTTCGTCGGCACCTCGAACGGGATGACGGTCGAGACGCGCGACCTCGGCGTCTTCCTCCTGCGCGAGCCGGGCCGCGAAGGGTTCACGCGGATGGAGGTCTACAACCTGCGTCGGCCGCGCGAGTACGCCGGCCACCCCGTCTACTGGGCCGGGCGCGCGTCGAACGAGGAGAGCCTGAATTTACTGCGCGGCCTCGTCGAGTCGGGGCAGAAGCCCGACGTTCAGGAACGCGCCGCGCTCGCCCTCGCCTTGCACGACGACGCGCGCGTCGCGCCGATGCTGAAGGATTTGGTGCGCACGTCGCGGGCCGAGAACATCCGCTCGACGGCCGTCTTCTGGCTCGGCCAGGGCGGCGGCCAGACGCCCTACCTCGCCGCCATCGTGCGCGACGGTAAGGAGAACGACGACCTCCGCCGCGCGGCCGCCCACGCCATCGGCGCGAGCCGCGACCAGGAGGCGCTCAGCACCTTACAGAGCCTCTACTCGTCGTCTTTGCCCGAGGACGTGAAGCGCGGCATCATCCACGCCGTCGCCGACAACGAGAACCGGCCGGCGGCCTACGCCTTCCTGCTGCGCGTGGCGCAGACCGACCGCGACGCCGAGTCGCGACAGGCGGCCGTCCACCAACTCGCCGACACGGGGCGCGAGTCGGCCGTCGAAGACCTCATCAGGATTTACGGGGCCGAGCGCGACACGGACGTGCGCCGCGCCGTCATCCACGCCCTCGCCGAGATCAGAGACGCGCGGGCCGAGGCCAAGATCGTCGAGATCGCGCGCAGCCCCGCCGAGGACGAAGACCTCCGCCGCCAGGCCATCCACCAGATCGCCGAGCGCGACACCGAAGCCGCCTTCGACGAGCTGACCAGAATCTTCGAATCCGACCGCGGCGAGGACGTGCGCCGCACCATCCTCCACGCCTTCTCCGAGATGAAGACGCCGCGGGCGCAGGCGCGGCTGCTGGCCGCCGCGCGCGACACGCGCGAGCAGGAGGACGTGCGCCGGCAGGCGCTGCACTGGCTCGCCGAGCAGAAGACGGACGCGGCCGCCGACGAATTGATCCGCATCTTCGACGCCGAGCCGGACACGGACGTGCGGCGGCAAATCCTGCACGCGCTGGCCGAGATGGAGAACCGCCGCGCCGAAGACAAGCTCTTCGAGGTCGCGAGCCGCGGCGGGGACGAGGAGTTGCGCCGCTCGGCCCTCCACATGCTCGGCGAGATGGCGGGCGAGCGCAGCCTCCAACTGCTCGGCAACACCGTCGAGCGCTCGGGCGAGCCGACCGAGGTGCAGGTGCAGGCCGTGCGCGCCATCAGCGACCGCCCCGCCGACCAGGCCGTGCCCATGCTCCTCAAAGTCGCCCGCACGCACCCCAACCCCGAAGTGCGCAAAGAAGCCATCCGCCAACTCGCCGACTCGGCCGACCCCCGCGCCGTCGAGTTCTTCCGCGAGCTGCTGACGAGGAAGTAGGC
>JALZHT010000409.1 GCA_030860645.1 Acidobacteriota bacterium | reverse complement strand
GCGCATCATCGCGGCCCGCCGCTACCGCATCAAGCCGATGACGGCCGAGGAGGCGGCCATGTCGCTCGCCGACGACGGCGACCAGTTCGTCGTCTTCCGCGACGCCGACAACGACCGCCTCAGCGTCCTCTACAAGCGCAAAGACGGCAACTACGGCCTCATTCAACCGTAAAACTTACGTTTCGAGCCAAAGGGATTTTTGATTTGCGATTTTTGATTTTTGATTTGAGAGCGCCGGCGGCCTGTTCTCCCAATCGCAAATCGCAAATCAAAAATCAAAAATTCCTTTGGCTCGAAACTATTTTTTTGACCCGAAGGAGAGCACTGATGCGTAGAACCAACCTCATCGCCGCCGCGCTGGCGGTCGCCCTCGCGGCGCTGCCGGCGCGCCCGGCCGTGACGAAGTACGAGGCCGACACGGCGCACTCGAACGTCGGCTTCTCGATCCCCATCCTCGGCGGCCTCTCGCACGTCCGCGGCAAGTTCAACGAGTTCTCGGTCTCGATCACCTACGATGACAGGGACGTGACCAAGTCCTCCGTCAGCGCCTCCATCAAGGCCGCGAGCATTGACACCGGCATCGAGAAGCGCGACGCGCACCTGCGCAACGCCGACTTCTTCGACGTGGAGAAGTTCCCCGAGATTACCTTCCAGTCGAAGCGCATCGAGAGGAAGGGCGACCAGCTCGTCGCGCACGGCACTTTCACGATGCGCGGCGTCTCGAAGGAGATCGCGCTGCCGTTCACCATCAACGGCGTGCGCAAGGCGGCCGACGGCAAGACGGCCCTGGGGGTGACGGCGCGCACCACCGTTAACCGCAAGGACTACGGCATCAGCTTCGCGCGGCCCGACAACCCGGACTTCCTCGGCGACGCGGTCGAGATCGAGTTGAACGTCGTGACGCGCGCGGCCGCGCCGGAGGGGGCGGCCCCCGCCGCCGCGGCGCGGCAGTAGCGAGGCCCCGACTACCGAGATGAGTCACGGCGGCGAGCGGCCCTCGATCACGGTCGGCGACTTCGTCGCGCAGGCCCCGCCCGACCTCCGCCTGGAGTTCCTGGCGGGCGCGCGCGGGGCCTCTTCGCGCGCGCTCGACACGGCCCGCATCCAGAAGCTCGGACTGGCGCTCGCCGGCTTCACCCACTACGTCCACGCCGGCCGCGTCCAGATCGTCGGCCAGAGCGAGGTGTGGTTCCTCAACCAGCTCACACCCGAGCGGCGGCGCGAGGCGATCTCGAACCTGGAGCTTCAGAAAATCTCCTGCGTGCTCGTCACGAAGGGCCTGATGCCGCCGGCCGAACTCGTCGAGGCCGCCGAGGCGGCCGGGCTGCCGCTCATCCAGACGCCGCTCGTCAGCTCGGTCGCCATCGCCGCCGTCACCGAATACCTGGAGGAGGCCCTGGCGCCGCGCGAGACGCGCCACGGCGTCCTCCTCGACCTCTACGACCTCGGCGTGCTCATCGAGGGCAAGTCGGGGGTCGGCAAGTCCGAGTGCGCGCTCGACCTCATCATGCGCGGCCACCAGCTCGTGGCCGACGACACGGTCGAGGTGCGGCGCAAGCGGGCCGGGCTGCTCGTCGGCAGCGCGCCCGAGCTGCTGCGCGAGCACATGGAGATACGCGGCTTAGGCATCCTCAACGTGCGCGAGCTGTTCGGCGTCTCGGCCGTCAGCGGCCCGAAGCAGATCGGCCTCAACATCCGGCTCGAACGCTGGCAGGAGGCGAGGGAGGTCGACCGCCTGGGCCTCGACGCGCGCACCGTCGAAATCCTCGGCGTCGAGGTGGCGCACTTCCTCCTGCCGGTCAGCCCCGGGCGCAACCTCGCGACGCTGGTCGAGACGGCGGTGCGCGTGCACCTGCTGCGCGCGCGCGGCTACAATGCGGCCGAGCAGTTGGTCGCGCGCCACGCCGGGGCGTTGGGCGCGCCGGAACCTGAGAGCGAGGGCGGGGCCGGGGATGAGCAGTAAGAAGCAGGCGGGGGAGGGCACGGGCGTCGGGGCGTCGGCGCCCGACGTGGTCGTCATCACGGGCCTCAGCGGTTCGGGGATGTCGTCGGCCACCAACGCCTTCGAAGACCTCGGCTACTTCTGCGTGGACAACCTGCCGCTCACGCTGCTGCCCACCTTCGCGCGGCTCGTCCAGCCGGCAGACCACCACCGCCCGCACATCGAGCGCGCGGCCGTGGTCATAGACATCCGCGAGGGGCGCTTCCTCAGCGAGTTCCCGGCGCGGCTGAGGGAGCTGCGGGCGACGGGGCTGCGCGTCTTCGTGCTCTTCTTCGAGGCCGCCGACGACGTGCTGGTGCGCCGCTTCAGCGAGACGCGGCGGCCGCACCCGGCCGACGGCTCGGCGGGGCTGCTCGACTCGATCCGCCAGGAGCGGGCCGCGATGGAGGAGATTCGCGCGCTGGCCGACCAGGTCATTGACACCTCCGAGCACAACGTGCACAGCCTGCGCCGGCTCCTCATCGAGCGCTTCAGCCCCGGCCCCGAGGGGCCGACGATGCGCGTGCAGGTCTACAGCTTCGGCTACAAGCACGGCTGCCCGCGCGACCTCGACCTGATGTTCGACGTGCGCCACCTGCCGAACCCGTACTTCGTGCCGGAGCTGCGCGACCTGTCGGGCCACGACCGCCGCGTCGTCGAGTACCTGAAGTCGAGCCCCGAGGTCGGCGAGACCCTGCGCCGCTTCACCGAGCTGATCGACTACCTGCTGCCGCTCTACCGGCGCGAGGGCAAGAGTTACGTGACCATCGGCATCGGCTGCACGGGCGGCCGCCACCGCTCGGTGATGACGGCCAACGCCATCGCCCGCCACCTCCGCCGCGCCGGCTACGACGCCTCCGCGGTTCATCGGGACGTGGGCAAGGCGAAGAAGAAGAAGGCAAGCGGATCGCGGATTGAAAACGTAGCCCGCCTGAAGAACGACGGTTAGTAGAGCGCGGCCCTCGCCAGCCACGACGCAATCCGCAATCGAAGGAGTGCTTGATGCCCGAGAAGACGAAGGACGAGGGGGCGGGCCGGGTCGCGGGGGTGATCGTGTCGCACGGCCAGGTCGCCAACGAGCTTTTGGCGGCGGCCGAGACCATCATCGGCCCCGTCAGGCACATCACGGCCGTCTCCATCGGCTGGCACGACGACGTGGAGGCGGCGACGCTTGAGATCGAGCGCGCGATGGAGCGCGTCTCCGAGGGGCGCGGCGTGCTGCTCCTGACGGACATGTTCGGCGGCACGCCGACCAACATCGCGGCGATGTTTTTGCGCGCCGGCGAGACCGAGGTCGTGACGGGCGTCAACCTGCCGATGGTCATCAAGCTGGCGAGCCAGGCGGGCGGCGAGGCGCTCCCGGAGGTCGCCCGGCTCGTCCGCGACCAGGGGCGGCAGGGCATCTACCTCGCGGGCGAGATGCTCGCGGGCGGGGCCAAGAAGGGTTCCTGATGGTCGAGTGCGAGGTCAGGGTCGTGAACCGCCTGGGGCTGCACGCGCGCGCGGCCGCCAAGCTCGTGCGCACGGCCTCGGGCTTCAGGAGCGCGGTGCGCCTGGAGCGCGCCGACCGCAGCCGCTCGGCCGACGCCAAGTCGATCCTGAGCGTGCTGGTGCTCGCCGCCGCGCGCGGCACGGAGTTGAAGGTGTCGGCCGAGGGCGCGGACGAGCGGGCGGCGCTCGACGCCGTCCGCGAACTGATCTCCAGCGGGTTCGGGGAGACGGAAGAGTGAGCCGGAAGAAGCAGGGGAGGCGCGAAGAGCACTGGCGCGGCACGGCCGTCTCGGACGGCGTGGCCGCGGGCCGCGTGCTGCGCGTCCACAGCGGCGGCCGCCACAACATCTACCGCGTGACGCTCGAAGCGCCGGAGGTCGAGCGCGAACTGCGCCGCTACCGCGCCGCCGTGCGCCTCTCGCGCCGCCAGCTCCTCGCCTTGAAGAAGCGGGCCGTGCGCGCGCTCGGCGACGAGCACGCCTACATCTTCGACGCGCACCTCCTGATGCTCGAAGACCGCAAGCTCAACGAGGACGTG
>JALZHT010000408.1 GCA_030860645.1 Acidobacteriota bacterium | reverse complement strand
GCGTGACGCCGCCGACGACGTTCGTCCCGTACTCCACCATCTGCTTCGTGTGGAACGTGCCCTCTTTGCCCGTGATGCCCTGCACGACGAGGCGCGTCTGCTTATCGACGAGAACGCTCAACGCTTTTGCTCCTCAGTTTGCGATTTATCTTGCCGGAATGACCGCGCAGTATATCACGCCCGCGCGGCAAAATTAGAAAGGGCTATTGCCTGGCTTACGGCGCATGTGCTCACACCAACTCCACGCTCTCGCCGTACTGCGGCGCGTCAACGCGCCAGCCGTAGCGTTCGCGTATGCGTTCGGCCATCGCGGCGGCGGCTTCCGGCTCGCCGTGCGTGGTGAAGGAGCGGCGCGGCGGGCTCGGCATCCCTTCGAGCCAGCGCAGGACTTCCTGCCAGTCGGCGTGGGCCGAAAAGCTGCCGATGCGCTCGACGTGGCAGCGCACCGGCACGTTCTCTTTCATAATCCGCACCTCGCGCTGGCCGTCGAGGATGCGGCGGCCGGTGGTGCCGGCGGCCTGATAGCCGACGAAAAGAACCGTCGCCCGCTCGTCGGGCAGGACGCGGCGCGCGTGGTGGAGCACGCGGCCGCCCGTCATCATCCCCGAGGCGCTGATGATGACGCGCGTCCCGCGCTCCTCGTTCAGGCGCTTCGACTCCTCGCGCGTCGAGGCCGTCACCATCGAGTGCGTGCGCAGCGGGTGGCGCTGATCTTCGATGACGCCGGCGTACTCCTCGTCGTGCTCGTCGCGCGTGCGGTGGTAAATCTGCGTCGCGGCGGCGGCCATCGGCGAATCAACGCGGACGGGAAGGATTGGGATGCGCTTCTCGTCTTCGAGTTCGCGGATGTGGTAGATGAGTTCCTGCGTGCGGCCGATGGCGAAGGCGGGGACGAGCAGCGGGCCGCCGCGCCCGGCCGCCTCGTTGATGACGCGCGCGAGCGCGTCCTTCGGGTCTTCCGGGTCGTGCAGGCGGTCGCCGTAGGTAGATTCGACGAGCATGTAGTCGCAGGCGGGCGGCGGGTCGGGGTCGCGGATGATCGGCTGGTCGTAATGCCCGAGGTCGCCGGAGAAGAGCACCCGGCGGCCCTTCCCGTCGTCGCCCGCGCCCTCCAATTCGACGAGCACGAGGCTGGAGCCGAGGATGTGCCCCGCGATGCGGAACGAGACACTCGCGCCCTCGCCGAGGTCGGTCGGCTCGCCCGTGTTCGGGCACGTGCGCATCAACTTCAGCGCGGCGCGCGCGTCCCCCTCGGTGTACAGCGGCAGCGCCGGCCGGTGCCGCGTCAACCCCTTCCGGTTCCGGTACTCGGCCTCCTCCTCCTGCAACCTCGCCGAGTCCGGCAGCAACAGCTTCAACAGGTCGGCCGTCCCCTTCGAACAGTACACCGGCCCCCCGAACCCCAGCCGCACCAGCCGCGGCAAATAAGCCGTGTGGTCAACGTGCGCGTGCGTGAGCACGACCGCGTCCAGACTCCGCGGGTCGAACGGCGGGTCTTCCCAATTCTTCTCCCTTAACTCCTTCAACCCCTGAAACAACCCGCAATCCACCAACACCCGCACCCCGCCGTGCTCGATCAAATACTTCGACCCCGTCACCGTCCCCACCCCGCCCCAAAAACTCAACGTCGCCATCTCGCCTCCCCACCCACCGCCCCGACATCAAAAAGCGCGCCGATTCTACACTCCAGTTAAACGTCAAGCGAGCCTCACCCGGCCCTTCTTCGTACCGCTCAAGCGGGCCGCCCTCCACCCTCGCCAAATTTCTACGTGCCTTATCCGCTTCCGGCGCGCCAAGTTTCTCAAAAATTCTCAACGCCTCACGAAACAGATGCTTACGTGGGCGAAGCTATGGAGGGCCGGGGCGCCTCTGCTTCCGTGCGGCGGAGGCGGTGGTGGAGGAAGAAGATGAGGGCGCAGGGGAGGAGGAGGGCGAGGTTGCGCAGGGCGGTGGAGACGCCGAGCTGGCTGGCGATGAGGCGGCCGAAGCAGCCGCACTCCAGGGGTTCGCCGTGGAGGACGTAGACGTAGTAGAGGGCGTAGGCGGCGAAGCCGGCGAGGAGGATGGCCGCGAGGAGCGAGCCGAGGCGGGCGGTGCGGGGCCAGAGGAGGAGGAGGCCGACGAGAATTTCAGAGGCGATGACGGCGACGGCCGCGGGCAAAACGAAAGGCTCCTCGACGAGGTTCGCGAGGTTGGCGGCGAAGTCGCGGAAGGTGAAGAGCTTCGCGCCCGCCGCGAAGAGGAAGAGCGCGGCGAGGCCGAGGCGGCTCAGGAGAACGAGCGTGCGCAGGAGTGTGTGACGGCTCACCATACGGAAGAGAGAAGTTTCGGGTTCGCGGATTTTTGATTTTTGATTTTTGATTTGAAGACAGCGCCGCCGCCTTCTTCAATCGCAAATCAAAAATCAAAAATCTAAAATCCCTTCACTCGCAACTGAAGTCAGGCCGCCCGGCTTCCGGCGAGGGCGACGACCTTCTCGGCGGCGTCCTTCATGCCGTGGGCGACCGTGAAGTTCATGCCGGACTCGGCGATGAGGCGGCGGCCCTCCTCGACGTTCGTGCCTTCGAGGCGGACGACGACGGGGACTTCGACGCCGATGGAGCGGGCCGCCTCGATGACGCCGCGCGCGACCATGTCGGTGCGGACGATGCCGCCGAAGATGTTGATGAGGACGGCGCGGACGTGCTCGTCGGCGAGGAGGATGCGGAAGGCCGCCTCGACGCGCTCCTGCGACGCGCCGCCGCCCACGTCGAGGAAGTTGGCCGGCTCGCCCCCGGCCAGCTTGATGATGTCCATCGTCGCCATCGCCAGCCCGGCACCGTTGACCATGCAGGCGATGTTGCCGTCGAGCTTGATGTAGTTCAGATCAAACTTCGAGGCTTCGATTTCGAGCGGCTCCTCCTCGTTGAGGTCGCGTAAGGAGTGGAAGTCGGGGTGGCGGTAGAGCGCGTTGTCGTCGAAGTTGACTTTGGCGTCGAGCGCGATGAGCCGCTCGTCCTTCGTCAAAAGGAACGGGTTGATCTCCAAAAGCGAGGCGTCCATCTGCTCGTAGGCGTGGTAGAGCGCCTGCATGAACTTCGCCGCCTGGCCCGTGAGCTTCGGCGGCAGCCCCAGCCCGAAGGCGAGCTTGCGCGCCTGGAAGGGGCGGAAGCCGACGGCCGGGTCAATCGTCTCCTTCAGAATCTGTTCGGGCGTGTGGGCGGCGACCTCCTCGATGTCCATGCCGCCGGCGGCCGAGGCCATGAAGACGGGGCGGCCCGAGGCGCGGTCGAGCACGATGCCGAGGTAGAACTCCTTGTCTATCGGCAGCCCCTCCTCGATGAGCAGCACGCGCACCTCGCGCCCCTCGGGGCCGGTCTGGTGCGTGACGAGCTTCATGCCGAGCATCTGCCGCGCGACCTCGCGCGCCTCGTCGGCCGAGCGGGCGAGCTTGACGCCGCCGCCCTTGCCGCGCCCGCCCGCATGAATCTGCGCCTTGACGACGACCACCTCCGTGCCCAACTCCTTCGCCGCGTGGTACGCCTCCTCGGGCGAGCGCGCGACCAGCCCGCGCGGCACGGCCACGCCGTACTTCTTCAACAACTCCTTGCCCTGGTACTCGTGAATCTTCATCCTCGAAACCCTCGCCCACGGCCGCACCTGCCCCGCGACCGCGCCCGTCATAAAATTTTCGTCTGGAACTCCGCAGGAGTGTATCCGCCCGCGCCGCGGCCCGCAAGCCGCGGTTTCGAGTTGCGGGTTGCGAGTTTCGAGTTAAAGACAAATTGCTTTTAACTCGAAACTCGGAACTCGGAACTCGAAACTTTAGTTTCTGGAATCCCCCGGCGATTCGGCTTCTCTTCCGGGCATCAAGATGGGAGAGGTGAAGGTGATGACTTTGGCTTTAACTCTGCTCTTTGCGGTCAACCTCTACGCGCGGGCCGGTCGTTCGGGCTAGAGGCTCCTCCATTCCGTTTGTGCCACGAGTGAAGATAGGCGGCGGGTCGGGTGCTCCTCCGGCCCGCCGCCGTCT
>JALZHT010000407.1 GCA_030860645.1 Acidobacteriota bacterium | reverse complement strand
GTTCCGCCCTGTTCGCGCGCTCCTGCTGGCGCAGCCGTTGGGCCTCCTCGCGCGTCAGCCGGCCCGTGCGCACGCCGCGGCGGATGCGCGCGCGGTCGTTGTAGCGGCGGTTGCCGTAATGCCTGTCGTTGCGGTGCCGCCCCTGCGCGAAGGCGTCGGCGGGCAGCCCGACGAGCAAGACCGCCACGCACAGAAGTAGGAATTTCTTCATCACAAAACCCTTTCCTCGTTCGGTTTAATTTCGACGACACAGGAGCCTGGCGGCTGCCGCCGCACCGTCCGGAGAGAGGTCGTGCCGTGGCTTCGGGTAACAGGCTTGCACCCGCCGTGCCGCAGGCCGGAATGCCCCGTCTGAGCGAGGTTATGCGGAAGCCCGGCCGCGGACGTGGCCGGCGACCGACCCGGCATCGGACAGGGGCGTGTCCCGCTGCCCCGAATCCAGCCACGGCCCCGCGGGCCGGTCGCCCCTCACTTTCGAGAGAGTTTATCGCCGCCTGCTTTTCGCAATTTGCCACGGCCCCCGCCGCCCGCTCGCCGTTTGCAAGGCGGGCGACCCGTCAAGACTCTCTTCGGCCGCATAAAAGGCCGGAAACCCGCAGGGCACGCCGCTTGAGAAACTCTCCGGGCGAGGGCGCGAGGCGGCGCGCGGCCCCGGAAGGAGTGGACGTGATGGCGAAAGGTCTGGTGGTGCTGGCGGGAGGAAGCGGCTTCCTGGGCCGCGCGTTGTCGGGCGAATTGACGCGGGCCGGGTACGAGGTGGTCGTGCTGACGCGTAAGGCGCGCGGGGGCGCGGCCGGCGTGCGCGAGGCCGTGTGGGACGGCCGGGGTGTGGGCGAATGGGCGCGGCTGCTCGAAGGCGCGGAGGCGGTCGTCAACCTCGCGGGCCGCAGCGTCAACTGCCGCTACACGCGGCGCAACCGGCGCGAGATCGTCGAGTCGCGGGTGCGGTCGGTCGAGGCCCTCGGGCGCGCGATGCGAGCTTGCGCGCGGCCGCCGAAGGTCTTCGTGCAGGTCGCCTCGCTGGCAATTTACGGCGACGCGGGGCCGCGCGTCTGCTGCGAGGACGCGCCCGCAGGCCGTGGCTTCTCGGCCGAGACCTGCGTGCGCTGGGAGCAAGCCTTCGACGCGCTCAACCTGCCCGCGACGCGCAAGGTGCTTTTGCGCACCGGCTTCGTCCTCGGGTGCGCGGGCGGCGCGCTCTCCACGCTCGCGCGCCTCGCCCGCTGCTACCTCGGCGGGACGGTCGGCGGCGGGCGGCAGTACGTCAGTTGGCTGCACGTCCGTGACTTCACGCGCATCGTCCTCTGGTGCCTGGGGCGCGGCGAGGCCGCGGGCGTCTACAACGCGACGGGGCCGTCGCCGGTGACGAACGCCGAGTTCATGTGCGAGCTGCGCTGCGCGCTCCGGCGGCCGTGGAGCCCGCGCACGCCCGCGCCGCTCGTCCGCCTCGGCGCGTTCCTCATGGGCACCGAAGCCGAACTGGCGCTCGCGGGCCGGCGGGGGCTGCCCGACCGCCTCGTCGAGCAGGGCTTCAAGTTCATGTACACGAACCTCGAAGCCGCGCTCGCCGACATCTTCTACAAGCCGGCTGCGGAGAGGGCGGCGGCGACTTCGGAGAGGCGGCCCGTCGCCGCCCTGAAAGCGCGCGAGGTGATAGCCGGGGGCCGCAGCGGGGTGGGAAGTTGAGCGCCGGGCAGCACGTTTTTCAACACAGAGGGCACAGAGGACACACAGAGTTCACAGAGAAAACAATTTCTGCTCTGTGGACTCTGTGATTCCTCTGTGCCCTCTGTGTTGAAAAGAACCTGCGCCACACTCAAACCCCCGCTGCGCCACGATCCCGCAATTCGCAATCCAAAATCCGCAATCTATTTGACGCCCTCCGCCCCGTCCGTTTAGCATCGCAACTGTCCCCCGAAAACTTTCGCCGCTCCTATGCAGGGCATCTTCGACAACAAGTGGTTCGAGCTGTTGATGATCGTCCTCGTCGCCACGTTCCACGGCTACGGGGCGGCGTGGCTCGCCGTGCGCATGCTCTTCCGGCCCCACCGGCCCGTGAAACTGTTCGGCCTCACCATCTGGCCGCAGGGCATGATCCCGCGCCACCGCGAAAAGCTCGCCCACTCCATCGCCAACGCCGTCGGCAACGAGTTGGTTTCGCAGGAGACCATCGTCCACTCGCTGTTTGAGACCGGCTTCTTCCGCCGCAAGGTCGAGTCCTTCGTCGGCTCCTACGCCGACGAGCTGCTCAATAAAAACTACGCGACCTTCCTCGACGCGCTCCCCCGCGCGGCCCGCGCCCCCGTCCTCGACGCGCTCTCCGCCCTCCAACTGCGCATCGCCGAGCACGTCGCCGGCGCGCTCCGCAGCGAGGAGACGGCCGAGGCCGTCGAGCGCTTCATAGACCGCCGCGTCGACGCCATCCTCGCCCAGCGGCTCGGCGAGACCCTGAGCGAGGAGACCTTCGAGCAGGTCTTGGGGTTCGTCGAGAATCGGTTCCGCGGCGTCGTCAACGAGCGCGGCTTCGAGCGCAAGGTGCGCGACTTCGTCTCGGCCCGCGTTGACGACCTGGCCGCCAGCCGCGCCACCCTCGCCGAGATGTTCACGCCCGACACCGTCGCCGTCATCAAGGAGAGGGTTGACCGCGAGGTGCCGCCCATCGTCCGCCACCTCACCGAGATCGCCACCAACAAGAAGACCCGCACGCAGATCGGCGCGCTCATCAAGCGCGAGGTGGACGACTACTACCAGCAGCTCAACTTCTTCAAAAAAATCTTCATCTCGCGCGAGCGCATCCACCACGAGGTGGACGACCTCGTCAACAAGACCCTGCCGCGCCGCGTCGAGGAGTTCCTGTCGGGCGAGGCGTTCGAGCAGCAGGCCGAGGAGTTTCTGAACTCGACCATTGACGGCGTCCTCGCCCGGCCCGTCAACGAGCTGGTCGGGCAGATCGAGCCCGCCAAGCTGGAGATGATTAAGGAGCAGGTGGCGGGCCGCATCCTCGCCATCGCGCGCGGCCCCGAACTCTCCGCCACCGTCTCGGCCTACGCGACCGACGCGCTCCAGCGCGTGCGGCCCCACACCCTGCGCGCGCTCCTCGAACACGCCAGCCCCGACTCGGCCGAACGCCTCAAACACTTCCTCTCGCGTGGGCTGATGGACGTTCTCTCGCGCGACGAGACGGCGCGGATGGTCAACGCGATCCTGACGGCGCAGGTCGAGCGCCTCCTGGTCGCCCCCATCGGGCGGGTCGGCGACCTCGTGCCCGAGGAGAAGGTGCGGCGCGCGGGCACGCTCCTCGTCGAGCGCGTCACGGAGGCGGCGCGCGAGCGGCTGCCCTCGACCATCGCGGAGTTCGACATCGGCGGCATCGTGCGCGAGAAGGTCGCGGGCTACCCCATCGAAAAACTTGAGGCGCTCGTCCTCTCGGTCGCCAAGCACCACCTGCGCACCATCGAGCTGTTCGGCCTCCTCATCGGCCTCTTCATCGGCCTCGCCCAGGCCACGTACATGTACTTCCGCATCTTCTGGCGCTGACGTGATACTCTGCCCCCAGAATTTTTAGGATGACGACCACCTCGCCCGACAACCCCACGCGACGCCCGCGCCTGCTGGCCCCGTGGCTCGTGCTCGCGCTCACGCTGCTCTTGACGGCGGTCGTCGCCTCCTACGTCGTCGCGGAGGCCGCGCGCCTCGCCCCGGCCGTCACGCCGGGCGCGGGCCTCGCGCTCACCATCCTGCTGACCGGCCTCGCCTTCGGCGTCGCGCTCTTCTTCATCACGCGCTCGCAGGTCCGCGCCCGGCGCAAGGAGCGCGAGGCGACGGCCGCGCTTCGCGCCTCGGAGAGCCGCTTCCGCACGGTCGTCGAGCAGTCGCCCGTCAGCACGCAAATCTTCTCGCCCGACGGCCGCACCATCCGCGTCAACCGCGCCTGGGAGGAGCTGTGGGGCGTCACCCTCGAACGGCTCGGCGGCTACAACATCCTCGAAGACCCGCAGCTCGAAGAGAAGGGCATCGCC
>JALZHT010000406.1 GCA_030860645.1 Acidobacteriota bacterium | reverse complement strand
CGGCGCGGCCGCGCCCTGCTTTTCGTTGCCCGACTCGCGCAACTGACGCAGCCGCAAGACCTCGCCGAGCGCGAGGATCGTGCCCGAGGTGCCCGTGGCCCTCTGCCAGCGCGCCCCGCGCAGCTCGCGCGCCGGGCGCTCGAAGGCGGCGCGCACCTCTTCGCGCAGCGCGCGCAACTCCTTCTGCTTCGGCGGGTCGTTCGCGACGAACCTCTCCGTGAGGCCGACCGCGCCCAGCTTGACCGAGAACAACTCCTGCGGCACGCCGTCCTTCATCAGCGAGATTTCGGTCGAGCCGCCGCCGATGTCAACGTTGACGAGCGACACGCCCGGGGCCGGCGCGCAGCCGTGGGCCGCGGCGACGCCGATCAGGCGCGCCTCCTCGACGCCCGAGAGGACTTCGACGCGCAGGCCCGCCCGCCCCTCGATCTCGGCGATGAACTCTGAGGCGTTGTCCGCCTCGCGCACCGAGGCGGTGGCGATGGCGAGGACGCGCTCGGCCCCGCGCGCCTCGGCGATGGAGCGGAAGCGCTTGATGGTTTCGGCCGCCCGCCCGGTGGCCTCGGGCGAGAGGAAGCCCTGCCGCAGCGTGTCGTGGCCGAGGCGCACCACCTCCTTCTCGCGCGCCAGCACGGCGAACGAGTCGCCCGCCGCCGCCTCGACGACGATCAGCTTGATGGAGTTCGACCCGATATCTATGGCCGCGAGACGCATGGTTTACGAGTAGCCGGCAGCCGGCGGTCGGTAGACAGTAGAAAAACTTTCGTTAGCGAATCCTGAGCGAGGCCGGCGTCGGCGACTATCACGCGGGGCGCTACTGTCTACCGACTACCGGCTGCCGACCACTTCCTTTTCCCGCGCGTCGAGGACGCGGGCGACGGCGCGGCGCAGGTCGGCGGCGACGCGGCGGACGGTGCGCGAGGCGTCAACGGTGCGGAAGCCGTACTCTTCGCTCATCCGGTCGAACTCCCGCAGCAGCCGCGCCTGGTAGGCGACGAAGCTGTCGTAGAAGTCCGCGCCGAGGTTCAGGTCCATCCCCGACTCCCAGTAGTCGAACTTGCGCCCCGACGAGAGCACGCGCGCGACGAGTTCTTCGGCGCGGCTGGCGCGCAGGTACAGGATTAAGTCCGGGACGAGGGCGATGCCGTAGATGGCGCGGATCCACTGCGGGTCGACGCCGCGCACGACCGCGCGCGCGATGGCCGAGTAGATGTAGCGGTCGGTGAGGACGACGAAGCCGGCCCGCAGCGCGGGCAGCATCTCGTTCTCCAGCCGGTCGGCGAAGTCGGTGGCGTAGAAGAGCTGCATCGTGAGGCGGCCGAGCGTAGTGCCGGCCTTCGCCTCCTTGATGCCCCGGCCGGCGAGCACCGAGCGGGTCATGCCGGTGTCTATGACGGCGTGGCCGCGCGCTTCGAGCCACGAGCGCAGCAGCGCGATGTGCGTCGAGCGCCCGACGCCGTCGGTGCCCTCGATGACGATGAGCTTGCCGCTGAGGGGTTCGCCCCCGACGCCGGGCAGGGGCGTGCCGTAGAAGGTCGCCTCGCGCATCAGGCCGCCTCCGACCTCTCGGCGAGGTGGCGCATCACGATCTGCCGCATCTCGCGCTGCTGGCGCTCGATGGAGCGCGTCGCGTCAATGACGGTCAGGCCGAACTCCTCGACCATCCGGTCGTACTCTTCGAGGATGCGGCCCTGGAAGACGGTGAAGCTCTCCTCGGGGTCGTCGGCCCAGCCCATGTCAAGCCCGGCCTCGTAATGCTTGAGCGCGGGCCGCCCCGACACGATGCGGTCAATCGCCACGTCGAGCGGGGCGCGGAAGAAGAAGGCGACCGTGGGGCGGACGGCGAAGCGGTAGAGGTCGCGCACCCACGCGCGGTCGCAGCCCCGCGTCACGTCGCGCGCGAAGGCGGTGTAGATGTAGCGGTCGGCGAGGACGACGGCCCCGGCCTTCAAGGGCGGGATGATGTCGCGCTCGGTGCGGTCGGCGAAGTCGGTGGCGTGGAGCAGCGAGAAGGTGGTCGGGGTGAAGAGCCGCCGCTTCTTGGCGCGGCGGGTCGTGTCCTTGACGAGCGGCGAGGAGTTCCACTCGGAGAAGAAGACCGGGTAGCCCTCCGACTTGAGCCACTGGTGGAGGAGCGACAACTGCGTCGACTTGCCGCTCCCGTCCGTGCCCTCGACGACGAAGAGTTTTCCGGGGAAGTGGTGCTGGCCGTAAGAGATCATCGCGGTGAATCTACACGGGCGCTGTTACATCGCTGTAACACCCGATCAAGGGATTTTTGATTTGCGATTTGCGATTTTCGATTTGGAGACAGCACGCCTCCTTCAATCGCAAATCAAAAATCGCAAATCAAAAATTCAGGCGGCTCGGCCCTGCGAAGAGCTGTAGGCGCGGCGGGCCGGGACGCTGACGAGTTTATCCTCTTCGAGGACGTAGGCCGTCAGTTGGTAGCCGTAGACGCAGCCGGTGTCGAGGCCGAGGGCGCGGGGGCCGCGGCGCGGCGGCGAGGCGGGCCAGTGGCCGAAGAGGACGGTCTGCGCGCCGTCGTAGACTTCGTACCACGGCACCCCCTCGCGGCTCGTGCGGTCGGGGCCGAGCGTGCGCAGCTCCAGCAGGTCGTCCGCCTCCTGCTCGCCGAGCGGCACGCCGGGGCGGAGGCCGGCGTGCACGACGACGTGCGAGCCGAGGTCTATCGAGAGCGGCAGCGCGCCGAGGAAGGCGGCGTAGCGCGCCGCTTCGTCTTCCAGCTCGCGCACGCACTTCTCCTGCGAAGCCTTCAGCCCCGGCCCGCCGCGCAGGCCCCGCAGCACGGCCCGGTCGTGGTTGCCCATGACGGACGAGAAGCGCGCGTCCGCCATGAACAAGTCGAGCACCTCGCGGTTCCTCTCGCCCTTGACGACGAGGTCGCCGACGCAGACGAGGCGGTCTTCGCCCCCGAGGCCGACCCGCCCGACCAGGTCGAGCAGCTCGTCGTAGCAGCCGTGGATGTCGCCGACGACGACGGTGCGCCCCACGCCTAATTCTCCTTGCCGACGCCCTCGCGCATGTCGCGCAGGACTTCGGGGCGCGAGGCCGTGGCCCCCGCCCCCATGTGCCGCGCGGCGATCTCGCGCGCGCCGCGCCCGTCCACCTCGCCGTACCAGACCCCCTCGGGGTAGACGACCATCACGGGCGCGTGCTCGCACTGGTCGAAACAGTTGACCTTCGTGACCAGCACCTCTTCGCGCAGGCCGGCCTCCCTGAGCGCGGCCTTCAGCTCCTTGAGCGCGTCCTTGCCGCCGCCCCTCGCGCAGTCCTTGTCCTCGCAGACCAGGACGTGTTTCTTGATCTTCTTCAGTCGCGACACGCAAACCCTCGCGTCAAATCAGCCGCGCATCGCGGGGGTGGTTTCCCCCGCCGGAATCGCAGACTCGATTACAACACAACCGGCGCGGGCGCAACAACCGGAATAGACAGTAGAAAGTCATTCGCTGACGAATCCCTCGGGCGTCGGCTGATGCCGCCGCGGCGCGGAGCCTACTGTCTACTTGCTATTACTTCTCGCGGCCCATCTGTGATAAAAAGCTGTCTCGTTAAGGAGAGCACCGAACCATGCTTGTCGAGGATTTGATGACCCGCGAGGTCGAGGCGTGCCGCCCCGAGTCGAGCCTGGCCGAGGCGGCGGCCGTGATGTGGCGGTGCGACTGCGGGGCCGTCCCCGTGGTCGACGGCGGCGGCGGGGTGGTCGGCATGATCACCGACCGCGACATCTGCATGGCGCTCGCCACGCGGCGCGAGTACGCCGCGGACGTGCGCGTCGGCGAGGTGATGGCGGGCGTCGTCGTCTCGTGCACGCCCGAGGACGACGTGCAGGAGGCGCTCGAAGTGATGCGGCGGCGCCAACTGCGCCGCCTCCCCGTCGTTGACAGTCAGGGCCGGCTCGCGGGCATCCTCTCCGTCGCCGACGTGCTGCGCCGCACGCGTAAGGGCGGCGGCAAGCGCCGGGTCAAGCGGCGCGACGCCCTGGCGACGCTCAAGGC